>JAHFJF010000032.1 GCA_023245975.1 archaeon | reverse complement strand
TTTTCAAGAAAAGAACTGCAATAATCCCATTAGCAGGAATATTGCTTTTAGTTTATTTCTCTTTGGAGCCACATAAGGAAGCAAGGTTTATGATATTGTTCCTGCCATACTTTGCGATAATGTCTGCATATGGCATCTCGAAACTAAAGATCAAACATGCTTCATTTATTGTGGGGATAATCTCATTGGCATTGCTATTGCCAAATATTGCCAGAGATAATGAATTCTCTCCAGCAGTCAGGGAATTCCATAATTTCGGTTATGGCACAAATCCCAAGGGAGAAGTACTCACTTCAAGCCCAATGATAAAACTGGCAGAAAAGACAAAAGTAACACCCATATATTATATGGTATTTGATAGCAACTTATCCAGTTCCTGGGAAAAATATATAATCCATAATAATCCTGATATTTCTTACATCTTTATTGATACCTGTATTGGCGGCACATTATGTCCTCCTTGGGATAAAAACTGTGAAACGGCACGTGATGCACTATTGAACACTTCCAAGAATTCTATGAAAGAGCATTATTATATTAGCGAAGGCAGCTGCGAATATCATGTATTCTACAATTAGCAGCCTTCAGGTTTATTTACATAAATAGAGCATAGTTTTTTTGACAATTCTTCTTCCTTTACTAAGCCATACAAAGGTTCTCCTTCGATTGCAAGGCTTGGGAATTTGGTTATGTTATATGTGTGCCTTAAGATCGGCACTAAAGGCTCTTGAGTGAATGATGAATCAATAGAGAACACAAGAAGTTTGTCCTTAAATGTTCCTTTCAGGTGCGTCAATATTCTTGATTGAGTACTGCAATCAAAGCATTCCTCTTCATTAGAATAAAAATATAGGACCGATACAGTGTCTGTAGAGCATATTTTTTTGGCCTTCTCGGCAATGAGCCAATACCTAATCTGTGCCAGGACATACTCTCGCTTTAATGTATCAAATTCTTTTTCATTGAAATTTATATCCTTGGAGAATGTTTCTATTTTGTCGCCCAACACTGCCAGTTTTTTTACATTATCTTCTAATGCCAATGATATTGCTGCGCAATTGCTTTGTGCATTCTGTTGGTCTATAAAAAGATATTGAAGTTGTAAAGAGTCAAGTTCAAGCCTGTGTATGCTTATTTGTTCTTCAGAAAAAGAAACGCGGCTTTCGCTGGTTGTGACTCCCAGCATTATTCCAGTAACAAATACTAAAAGGGTTATTATTCCTGCAACAATATAATTTCTAATGCTAATCTGCCTCATTGTTTCACCATTTTTGGTTCTTCCCTAGAAGCATCTCTATAAAGACACCAAGCCAAACAAAAGAAGCCATTATTCCATACAAGGCCATATATGCTGGAATTGTTATCACTCCATATTTTGTATATTTCTCCCTAGTATAATAGAATGACAGCCTTATTACAAGCACTGAGATGATTATGCTGACCGCAGCAAGAAAAAGATTTGTGTAATTTATGTCAAAAATTGTTAAATTGGCCATGAAATTAGCTAGCCATTCCTTGAAGAAATATACAATGTCAAACTTGACGAATAACAGGTCATATACCCATTTGAAAGAAGGCTTTATGATAAACTTATAGCCGATTAATATTAGCAAGGCAACTGCAAGAAATCCAGATATCAATATTCTTGGCAACTGAATCAACCCAAAGTCACCGTATTTCTTGTTAAATATCAGCCTCTTGTAATCAAACAAATTAATCATAGTGCCCTTGTACCATCTATTTCTCTGCTTATAGAATCCTTTCAGTGTATTTGGTGCTATTGTGTATACCTGCGGCCCCAATAGCTGCATAAGGCGATAATTTTTCTCTTGAAGCTTCAATGATATCTCGAAATCTTCTGTCAGATTATTTTCTGCAAAACCATTTACTTCAAGCAAGGCCTTTTTCCTGTATACACTGAATGGTCCTGGTGCTACATGCACGCAGTCTATCTTGCCCATTATTCCCTTATAGAACAAATTCAGCAGGTATTCACACCATTGTATCTTTTGCAAAAATCCTTTGGGGTCTTTCACTTTCATTAATGGCAAGACTACTCCAATAGAAGCATCCTCAAAATAAGGCACCATTTGCTTTAACGCTGATTCTTCAACGAAAGAGTCTGCATCAAGGCAAGTAAATAATTCACCTTTAGCCACTTTTAATGCCTGATTAAGGGCAGCCCCTTTTCCTTTGTTCTTCTGGGTAATCAATTTTATTTGCCGGCCAGGATTTTCAGCAATAATGTTTTTAATTACTTTTTCTGTGTTATCAGTTGAGCCATCATTTACTGCGATTATTTCTATTTTCTCATTAGGATAATCTAATGACAGCACACTTTCGATAGTTTCCCGAACATTCTTCTCTTCATTATATACTGGGATGGCAACTGTTACTGCCATTATATTTTTCAATGACTTGCTTTCTTCTACCAGCCCCTTATCCATTAATGTAAGCAGCCAAAATGTCAATAAATATAGAGAGATCAAGTACGCAAACCAAATTATTATCGTTGAGGGTGTTATGATCATTTTAACCTTCTATCTTCCATATCTGAACCCCATCCTGATTATAAATATTTGTAATGTTTGAGCTGTATTGCAATAAGAATAGCAATCCTTCTTCTTTTCCAGAATAAAGCTTTGCCTTAAGCCCATCATCCATCCAGATATATTTTATTTCATATTTCCGGAATAATTTCGACGCTTCATTGTAATCCCTTGTATAAAGCAGTGTCCTGGAGTCTGCAAATCTCTCTTTAGCATGTGGCGCAAACAGGAAGTTCTGGTCAAGCACATTTTTCTTTCCAGAATAAGCAATCCAATTGCCTCTTGAATAATCAGAGAATACTACGCCATCCTCTTTTGAGCTAAGGAATTCCATTGCAAATAATGTTCCTTGATTTGGCTCGCCATTGACAAGTTCCTTTGAATATGCAAGTGCAGAAAATAATGCCCCGCAAACAATTATCAGTAAGACGAGCCATTTGAGAGTTAGATTTTCCCAATGTGCCTTCGTTAAATATACAAAGCCAAGAGAAGCGAATACCGCAACAAGAAGGGATAGCAGTATTATGGCCTCTATCCTAAAAAAAGATAGGAACAAAATAAAAAATACTAAAAAAAAGATATCCAACCTGGAATATTTCTTCTGCCAAATTGAAATCGCCCCGATAAAAGAAAGTATCAATGCAAACAATGATATGCCTGCATAGCCACCAAAGTCAGATACAATTGCCCTTAATGCATAGTTTAATCCAAAGAACTGATTTTCAGGATTAAACATGCTTGGCCAGCCTGTCCTTGAATATGTGAAAAAGAAATAAGATAATGTAGACAATAAAATACCAATTGCCGCGCAGCAGAAATATTTTCTATCCTTTCTTCCCAGAAGCAGGAATATAATTAGTATGGCAAAAGATATCGCTGCAAACACGAAGTCAAATAGTGGTATCAATAAAGCAAATGGTATTCCAATTATTTTCATGAGCCTATTCTTGAAATTTAGTAAAAGAAGCGATAGAAGCAGCAAAAATAATGGCACTACCAATTGGTTTAATGTTGAAGTTAGGAAAAGCAATGTCGGAGAAAGTACCAAGAGCAATAATGATACCTTTCTATTCTCGATGCCAAATCTCCCTAGCAAAAGCCAGAATAATATTACTGAAAGATAAGCAAACCCAAATGAGAAAAATGGCCAGTATTCGGTTGGTAGAAGGCTAAGCAAATAGGGCGTCCCTATATTATAGCCAGAAACACGCCCAGAATAGCTCAAAGTATCATAATAAGGTGTGGTTTCAGCCATCCTCGCGATGAAATAGGATTCTCTACCTATAAATCCGCCATTATGGTTTCTAATTAATGGTATTGCAATTAGCATGACTGCTATAAGCAGCAATATTATCATTTCAGCAGAGTACTTTGTAAACTTTTGCCAGTTCATTTGAATACCTTTCCCTGAAGCATGCATCATTTATGTATTTCATTGCTTCGCCATTATGGCTCTTGGATGCTCGCTCTGATAGGTAAATATAATCAACATCATATTTGCCTATTATATCTAAAGCCTTTACTAACGATTGCGTCTCGAAAGCAAGCCTTACATCATCATATCTATTTGGCGCTAAAACAAACAATGAATCTATAACATTTTTTCTTCGAGCAAAGTAGGTTACATAATTGCCTTCGTCTACATCGGCAAGAACCGTAGAACTTTCCGGTGTATTTTCCTTTAACCATATAAGTGCATCTATCTCATCCTTGCTTATCGTTTTGCCGATTAAGTCCCTGGCAGATAAGTAACTGGGTAAGAGCGTAGTTACAAATATCAATAAAAACACTGCTAAAAGTATCAATACTTTCGCCTTTGCGAATTTTGTCATCTCTATATACTTGATAAGCCTGTCAAATCCAATCGATGCAACTATCGCCATTAGCAAACCAAGCAGCATTATGCCTACCTGGAAATTAATCATCCTAAGGAAAAGTAGCGTAAATGCAGTCATTATCATTGCGCTGAGCAGATATATTGTCCTACTCCTTTGCTTGTATATCCCAATGAGCAATCCAATTATGCCAAAGAAAAGTATCGCTATCCCAATATTGACAATAATATCAAATATATTTACATTTTTAAAGTAAGCAGACAAGAGTCCAGAAGGTACATTCTGCCATACGGAATACAATCCAGATACCAGAAATACTTTTTTGTATATTATAATATTCAAAAGAAGGCCGATTAACGTGGAGAATAATACTGCTTCCCTAGTCAATGGCTCAGGGCTCGTGTAATCTATTTCCAGAAGCAAAATGTACACAAGAAGCATTATGCTAAACAAGAATCCTATCGGATGTATTAAAGGAAGGATAAAAGAGAGTACTATAAATTGGTTAATATTCCTGTCAAGGTTAAGCATGCAATAGAATTGATAAAAGAAAAGAGGAAGTATTACTGAATAGATGGATGCCTGATTAAGGGTTTCAGTTACGAATATCGGCACAAAACCTGATGCAAGCGCACTCAGCAGGGAAGCTAAGGGATTCTTTGTAATTGATTCTGCAATAAAGTAAACCGCAACTACCATCAAAGCAAGCAATATCTCCGGCAATAGCTTAAATGCAATAACGCTATGGAACGCATTAAAGAATGACAGGAAATAATGAAATACATGGGAGTTGATTATATTCCTTCCACCATAGCTCAATTCATCATACACCATCGGCTTAAGGTTCAGGTTTATGTATTCAGTATGCCTTATGTTAAAATAGGCATTATCGCTGGAGAAGTTCTCAGTCTGGAATGCAAAATACAAGCGGAATCCTAATACAGCAAGGAAAATAAGAATTAGAAGCTTATGCTCCCTTTTCAACATCCACACCTTCCGATGTCAATGCGACTGCTTCAGTATTATTTCCAGCGGTCTCTTGGGATGAATCATCTTGTGTCAAAAGTGTAGCCTGCTTCTCCTCGGGTATCTCTATTTTTTGCTCCACTTCCTGGAATTTAGCCCTCAATTGGTCTTCCACTACGTCAAAATAGTCATAGAATTTTGCCGTAAGTTTTAATGACCTAGTCCTTCCGGATTTTTCTGATGTGACAAGCCCTTTCTCTTTAAGTGAATGTATATGGTCATATGCGCCACTGCCTCGCGCTTTTATTATATCCGCCTGTAATATGGGCTGCTTGTATGCTATTATTGCCAAGGTCTCCTGTGTTGGAAAATCCAGTTCACAGTCAGTTATCAGTTTGGTAGTCAGGTAATTGTAAGATTTCTTTATATTGAGCTTGTACTTGCCATTTTCCTGGTAAAGCTGCAAAGAAGTATTTCTTTTTGTATATGCCTCTGATAAATTTGCTATAGCTTCCTTTATGACGCCGATAGAGCCAATTCCTATTATCTTGGCTATCTCCTCGGAATCCATTTCACGGCCTGTTGCGAATAATACTGCTTCCACTTTATTGACTAGCTCGGCTTGCATTTCATCCATGTTATTGCATATGCCAATATAGTTTTTAAAGCTTATTGTCGATTCTTAAAAGGCAGCCGGAAATATTAAGATAAAGCGCGATTAATTAGAGATTTGATATCTTAAGAAGGCCGCTACACCGCCTAAATCCCTTAATTGCGCACCTTCAGTTGTATCTACTGAAACGTACTGCACAGTTGAGCCTTGCAGTTCAGCCTTTTCTTCCATGGCTTCCCCGGCATCATCTGGAAATGTCTCAGAAATCAGCAATTTCTCTATCGCATTCATTTCCAATGCTTTCTCAACCTCTGCCCTTCCATAAGCAACCATTCCAGGCTTGGTAGCCAGTAATTTAAGGAATTTTTCCATTACGGTCCTCTCTTCGGTTACCGCCTCTTTTGCTAATGATTCTGATGATTTTTCAACTAATTCCCTTAAGCCGAAGCTGTCAGTATAGCTTAAATCCTGGACACAGATTATTTTCCTTCTTATCTCATTGTTCAGATAATTCATGAAATCTTCTTTTGTAGGGCCTGGCCCGCCTAAAAGTATGCCTTTCAGGTTTTTCATCTCCATGAACTCTTTCATTGCAGCATCATTTATCTTTTTGAAGAATTCCTTGGCAGCTTCTTCTCGGATCCTTGAAAATCTTTGGGCGCTGTTATGCACAACTATTCCGGCAGCTAAAAAATTCTCCTTTTCAACCTTGATGTCGAACATCGTAACATTGGCTTCCCTTTTCTTGATTTTCAGTATTAGCTTTGAAAGCCCTTCTTCATCTACAACCTTGTCTCCAGCTTTAAGCTCTTCAGCAGCTTTAGTTGTCCCATCTTCTGTAAATATCATATGATCCGCAGAGCATTCCAAGTCTTCTTCATGCCCAAAATGTATGCTGTAAATCTCAGTCTTTGGAGTCTCCCATATGTCTAATACTTTAGATTCAACAAATTCTTTACTATTGAAATCATAGCTTAGGACAGCCTCTCCCTTTTGCAATTCAGAGATTAGTGTGTATTGGCCGTCTGCCATCTTTACAGAAGTCTCTGGCATCAGGCATTGCCCACCTGCCCTGGTCTTCCCTGGCACTGCAGACGTCATTTCCACTAGTTCTATTATCTGCGTACCTTTTAGGATGGCTATGTTCGCTTCTCTTTTGTCCATCACTATCAGGCCATAGGCTTCTTTAGTTTCCATCATATCCGACAACGGCTCTAGCTGGAAAGTCTGGTCGCACCTGTACATCCTTATGTTTATTGGATCTGGGGGCTCAATCCACCAAACTTGTATGTCTGTCTTGCCTTCCCTGTCAGATGCATTTCCTGAGAATATTGCTAATCCATTTTCGGGAGTCCTCTTGTAAAGCCTTAACTGCCGGATCATTCTTTCTAGGGAATCAACAACATGCGTCCTTGTTGTCTTGTCTTGGATGTTTTCAGCTGTTCCTTGCTCTTGCTGCAAGTGCTGTATTATCTTGTTCAGGTCATATCCTGCAGGCACATATACAGACACAAGCTCAGTGTGCCTTCCACGGATTTGCTGCAAAGTCCTTACAAACCGTTTCAGCTTGTGCTTTTCTTTTAATGATAATGCCATCTCTCTCACCAATTTCTGATGATATATAAGCCTTTCTTTAAAGGTTTATGAGGGGAATGAGTCAAAAGCAACTCTCATAATCGCTTTAAACTCCATTCTAAACAAATTTCGTAAATCAAGAGGACACCAAAAAGTTTTATAATGCAGAAGTAAATAAGTTAATGTGTGAAAATTAAAAATTATTTGGTATTGGGTTCAATCGTGATTATGATTGTTCTTATCAGTAGTTGTGTTAAGCAAGACAAAGAAATACTTTCTTCTACTAAATCAATTAACAATAATGGACTCGGTAACCTTTGCTCTGATAAGGATGAATGCATTGACTTTTGTCTGAATAATAGGGGAAGATGCGAGGGATATTGTAGAGGTAATGAAATTGAACTATGCGAGATTATTTTCCCTTCAGAAAATCTTGCTCCAGAAGAAAGTGTTCCTGGACAGAAGAGAAATGAAAATTGTATAAGCAATCCAAATCCAATTTTTACAGTAGCCTTTACTGATAATACAAAAATAAAGAGCCTCACTCCTATTGGTTCAATTCCCTTCCTTAATCCGGGACAACAAGCAAGAAGTTATGTCACGATGAAATCAGAAGCAAATGGTTCAGACCTTGTTCCTGTGTATGCCCCTGTTGATTCTGTCATTACAAGCATAGCGTATGCTAATCGTTATGGCGGGAATCTAGGAGGGCGCCCTGAATATCGCCTTGATTTTCAAGCTAGTTGCGAAGTGACATTTGCTTTTGACCATCTCGCCGATATTACTGATAAAATCAAGGAATTCGCACCACGCACGCCTGCAAATAATACTAGAACTAATGCATACATTTCTATCCATGTCAGAGCCGGAGAATTGGTTGGCTATACTGATAGAAATATCATTATGGGCAATTGGGATTTTTTGCTTTTGAACAAAAATAAAAAAACTAGTTATATCAATCCAACCCGGTGGACAACAGGGCATTCTTTGAATGCAGATTGCCCTTATGATTACTTTGTTCCTGAATTAAAAGATAAATATTATTCATTGCTGGAAAAAGGCGAAGGCAGCGAACCGGATTGTAAAACTGCTTCTCGTGATGTTGCCGGAACTATCGCGGGTGCATGGTTCCAAGGAGATGCTAATGAAGAACAGGGCCCAAGATTCGGTATTTCTAAATATACTTCTGGTCTAAGCAGCATGGTTGACATTAAAATGATAAGAAGTGATGAAATGCGCATTTCATTGCGAGATTCATCTGGAGATGTTATTGGGCCAGAAACTATAACTATTGGAAAATCAGTTT
>JAHFJF010000031.1 GCA_023245975.1 archaeon | reverse complement strand
AGAATTGATTTTGATGAGAATTGTAACTTTGGAATATTTTTTAGTTCTTTATTAATAGGAACCTTTTCATCTATGATGGGCATTAATTTCCACTGGGCTTTATTAGGGACCCCAGTCTTCGCGAGTACTGCTGCTTATTCATGGTATAGAACTGAAAAAATTACATCAAGGAAGATTATTTCTCTTTGTAAAAATTTATCTTCAGATGCCAAAGATTATCTATTTGGAGCAGATGTAATAAAGATGATTAGAGAGGAATACGACCACATTAAATGTGAAAAGGAAAAATTAATCCAATATGATATATTAAAAGATGGGGGGTTTTCGTTGACCAAACAAGAATTCCTTGTATTGGGCGATTCTATAAAAAAGGCGGATTACAAGCAATTAAAATTAATGGCAACAAAGAGTGGCAAGAAACTTGAAGAATTAATAAGGGTTTTTGAATTCTCTAAAAACCTAGTAAACTCAAAAAATAGCAAATAGGCCTCTTTCAGCAATGCTTATAACCTATTTTAAATTTATTCTTGCTAATGGCATGCATAATAGTTACCGGTACTCCAGGAACAGGGAAAACAGATATTGCAAAAGAAGTAGCTAAAAAGCTGAAATTAAAATACATTGATGCCAATGATGTAATTAAAAAAGAAGAATTAAGGGGGAAATATGATGAAAAAAGAGATACTTATGAGGTGGATGAGAATAAGCTTGCAAAAGCCATGGTTAAATTAATTAAAAAAGAAAAGAATATAGTAATAGATTCTCACATGTCTCATTTCATACCTAAGAAATATGTTGATTTATGCATCGTAACAAAATGCAAAATTCCAGAATTAAGGAAAAGAATGGGAAAACGCGGTTATACACCTTTAAAGATTAAAGAAAACATCGATGCGGAATTGTTCGATGTATGTTTCAATGAAGCTTACGAATTCGGTCATGATCTACTGGTGATAGATACAACAAATAAGAAAGCTAAGGATATTGTCAAGAAGCTTTTTTGAAGAATCTTTTCTTGCTTAATCTTTTTTGGGCATACTTTCCGGCATATCTTGCCATTAAGAATGCGAAAGTCAGTTCAAATGTCCCTGGGGCAATTATGTATGCGCCTGCTAGCACAGAGGCAAGCTTGTTTTCTTTAGGATTTTTTGCTATTAACGTTACTTTTTTCCTGATCACATTAAAGTCTGATCTCAAATACCCATAAAGCTCTGTATTTTTTAGGTTCTCAAGTATCTTAAGTATTTCTAAGGCTTCTTTCCTGGCTTTATCCGGATCAATCTCATAAATTACTCTGCCATAAAGCGATTGCAGCAGCCCTAGCAGTTTCCGGCTTTCTGACAATTCTTTCTGCTTGTTGTAAAATCCAGGGATTTTATCCGCAAGTTTCTCTAAGTGCAGGTTTACACTTTCTACAAATCTTTTATTTGCCGTATCTTCTTCCTCTATTTTTCTCTTGAACGTTTGGAATTTACCCCTAAGTGCATTTATCGACCTTTCTCTTGAGATAAACACTGACAAGTCTTTTGAAGACACCGGGTGCAGGCTTATTTCCCTTAATATCTTAGCTTCATCATTTAATATTATGGCCAGCCTCGAAGCATGTGCCTGCAAATCGTTCATCAATGGTATCACAGAAAGATGCTCTTTGTGCAGCTTTCTTAATTCTGAGAGAATATATTTGTTAACGGATTTTTCCCTTAGGATTGTAAGCAGCAGGGAACTAATTGACCCATAGGCAAGCAAGTAATGCTGGTTGCTTCCATAGAATTTCAATGCAAGTTTATACTTTTTCCTGTGCAAAGAAACCTTCTTTTTAAGAAGCTTATCCAATCTCGAAGACATGTCTAATTAATTCTTTTATTTCTATTTAAGCTTTTTTAGTTAAATAATATCTTAATAATTTAGAAAGTTAATCTTTTATCTCAATAGAAATTGTGACGCCTTCAGGTATAGGCACCCTCATTACAAATCTTAATGCTCTTTCATCCAATCCAAGTTCAATCAATCTTTTATGGACACGCATCTCGAAATTATCGAATGAAGCTTTTCCTTCTCCATCAGGGGCTTTTCTTGTGGTTAATTTTAAGTGAGAAGTTGGCAATGGAATTGGCCCGCGCATCTTTACTTTAGTTTTTTCAACTATATCCTTGATAGAAGCGATTATCTCATTAAGCTTTCCTATGTCGGCAGATGCCAGTTTGATTCGTGCTTTTTGCATTTTTGAGAATAATAAAAATAACAGCCTTTATAGCTGTTTCTTCACCAATGCAGTGCATTTGCCTGCCGCAACTGTTGAGCCTGCGTCCCTTATGGCGAATGATGCCATATGTGGAATCTTTGAAAGCTCTTCAATTACCAATGGCTTTGTCGGCTTTATCCTGACAACTGCTACGTCCCCATTCTTTATGAAATCTGGGTTCTTCTGTAATGTAGCTCCTGTTGCTGGATCCTTCTTCTCAACCAATTCCTCAAACCTGCATGCGATCTGCGCTGTGTGTATGTGGAATACAGGTGTATAGCCAACAGTTATGACGCTTGGATGGTTCAGCACGATTATCTGTGCAGTAAACTCAGAAGCGACTGTTGGTGGGCTGTCAACATGGCCAAGAACGTCTCCTCTTGCAATATCTTTCTTTCCAATGCCTCTTACTGAGAAGCCGACATTGTCTCCAGGTACTGCTTCATTAATCATTTCATGGTGCATTTCTATTGTCTTGACTTCTCCAACAACGCCCTTGCCTTCCCTTGCAGGAACGACAATTACTTTGTCTCCAACCTTCATTACTCCAGTCTCGACTCTTCCTACAGGAACTACGCCTATGCCTGTAATGTTATAGACATCCTGTATAGGTAACCTTAATGGAAGGTTTGTTGGCTTTTCTGGCTCCTTTAGCTGATCCAATTGCTCGTGTAATGTAGGGCCAGTGTACCAAGACATGTTTGCTGATTTCTTTACTATGTTCTCTCCCAAATAAGAAGCAGTTGGTATGAATTTCACATCATCTAATTTATAGCCTACCTGCTTTAATAGGACTGAAACATCCTTCTTTACTTCCTCGAATCTCTTCTGGTCATATTTTACAGCATCCATCTTATTGACAATTACGTGCAGCTGGTTTACACCGAATGTCCTGCAGAGGAATATATGTTCCTTTGTCTGTGCCATTACGCTGTCAGGCGCTGCTACAACCAAGAATGCTACATCTGCTTGTGATGCCCCTGTAATCATGTTCTTGATGAAGTCCCTGTGTCCGGGTGCATCTATGATTGTTACTTCAAACTTGTTTGTTACGAATTTCTGGTGTGAAAGGTCAATTGTAACTCCCCTTTCCCTCTCTTCCTTTAGGTTATCCATAACGAACGCGAATTCAAATCCTGCTTTTCCAAGCTCTTGTGCTTTTTCCTTGAGCTTCCTCATTGCTGTTTCATCAATTGCTCCAGCATCAAACATTAATCTTCCAACTGTAGTTGACTTACCGTGATCTACGTGTCCAACAAACACGACATTTATGTGTGGTTTTTGCTTTGCCATTATTTATTCTCCTCCATAGTATTATTATCCCGTTTAGGAAAAGGACCTCATTTATAAAGATTTTGGTGAGGATTGGGTAGTCTAGAAGGCAGTTGAAATACCCTATATTAACACAATCCTATGCTTATTCCTGTATTATCACATTCAGCGCTTCCATCAATTCAGAAGGCTTGTCTACTATGAAATCTGGGCTTGCCGTCAATAGCTTAGGCCTAAGCTGATAGCCCCATGTAACAGCTATGGTAGTTACGTGTGCTTCCTTGCCATGCATTACATCAGCGAAAGTATCAGTTATGTATACAACCTCATTTTGCCTTAACCCTAATTTCTCAAGGCAATTTTTAATCATCTTGCTCTTGCTAATTACTTCTTCTCCGGAGATAACTAATGAGAACCTATCCTTGATTTTTTCTCTTGTTAAAATTTCATTTATATTTTCCTTGAAATTATAGGAAACGATTGCTAATTTGAAATGTTCGGAAAGTACAGTTGCCAGTTGTCCCAATCCAGGATAGGTCTTTGTCTTCTTGTTTGCTTCTTTGAATTGTTTTTTTAGGTCATTAAGGTACATTGGCGCCTTTAATTTAGTCATGCCAAGGCTCAATGCAGGGTCAAATATGTTCTTGTCAAAAATCCTTATGAAGTCATCCCTGTTGTTTGTTTGGCTATATCCGTATTTTTTGGCCAGGGAATTGAAAACATCCATAAAAGGTTTTATAGAATCGACGATGACACCATCGTAATCGAGGATGATTGCCTTTATTTCTGGCATAAATTTTAGTTTGTGTACATTTGCTTATAAGCCTTTTGTATTCGAAGCTTAATAGGAACTTTTATAAGTGAATTCTATTTTCTCACTCAGAATAACAGGAGATGTGGGCACAAGCCAAATACGGCAGCCTGAATCTTGGAGGGAAAAAATGAGCTTTTACAGCAAAGTAGCAGAGTTATGGCAAGACCCCAAAGAGAATATGGGCGAGTTTTATAGGCAGAGGCTTGTTGCATGGAGAAAGGATCCATCCGTACTTAAGTTAGAGCATCCTACAAGAATAGACAGGGCAAGGAATCTTGGATTTAAGGCAAAGAAAGGATACGTTATTATCAGGGTAAAATTGCCTTCTGGAGGCAGGATGAAACCCAAGCCAATGGGTGGAAGAAGGACAAGAAGGTCAGGAAGAAAGAAAGTCCTGAGCATGAGTTACCAATGGGTTGCAGAACAAAGAGCTCAGAAGCATTTCTGGAACTTGGAAGTTCTCAATAGTTATGAAGTTGCATTTGATGGTCATTATTATTGGTTTGAGGTAATAATGGTTGATCCTGAAATGCCAGAGATAAAATCTGACCCGAGGATAAACTGGATTTGCAATCAAAGGCACCGTGTGTTCAGGGGCCAGACTTCAGCCGGTAAGAAATCAAGGGGCTTAAGGTATAGTGGCAAGGGTTCAGAGAAGGCAAGGCCGAGCAAGCGCGCCAATAGTATGTAAGGCTGCTGCTTTTTTTCTATTTTTTCCTTTTTCCAGTAAATAAAAAATTTATTACAAATCCTATTACAACAAGTATTGCTATTATTAAAAAAATCACGATGGCAAGATAAGCAATCAATATGAATACTGCAGCAATTATGCCCATTGCCAGTGCCGCAAAGATTATGCTGAATAGGCTATGTTTTTTTCTAAGCTTGCTTTTAGTAAATATCCAAATTAGTGTGCCCATGCCTATAATCCAAAATGCTGCAATCATCAGTCCAAATAGCATAATAATAAAATAGATTAGATAGGATATAAAGTTTTCTTGCCAAAAATTATTTAAATATAGCCCGGTTAGTCATTCTTTATGAAAAGGGGATGGCTGTTTTTTCTTATAGTACTAATTGCAATTCCATTTGTTTTTGCATCTGTTAGCGTCACTTTAGTTGCCCCTCCAGGAACATTTACTTCATCTACCATAACATTAAATTGTACTGGCTCAGTAACTAATTATTCTGAAGATGGTAATCTTGGCTCCAATGCAGATTTGCTAATTAGTACTGGAACACCTGAACTAAATCAGACAATTAGTAGCGTGGCTGGCACAAGCTATTCTGCTTCTTTCACGGTATATAATGTTCCTAATGGGAATTACAATTGGAATTGCAGGTTTTACAATCAGAGTTCAGGAAATAGTGTGAATGCAACTGGTGCTCAGGGCACTTTTAGTGTCAGTTCAAATAATGCGCCTAGTTTCACCGGCACAATCCCAAACCAAAACTTTGCAGAGGATGGCTCTTTGAGTAATTCTTTTGACCTGGACAGTTATTTCTCAGATGCATCTACTTTGACATATTCTGTATCAGGAAATTCTTCCATTAAGGTTACTATAGCATCAGATGGCCAGGTAAGTTTCTCATCAACCGGAAATGCGTCTTTTAACGAGACGATTTATTTTGTTGCAAGTGATGGAAGCCTTACTAACAGGAGCAATAATGTTGTTGTCAATGTCTATTCGGTAAATGATGCGCCTTACTTGAAGTGGCCAATACCAAGCCAGAACTTGACAAAGAATACAAACAAGACAATTACACTCTCAGATTATTTTGCAGATGTTGAAGGGGATTCCTTGAATTATTCAGTAACAACATCCCCTAGCAATGTAAATATAACCATTTCTGGAAGCACTGCTACTTTATCCCCTGCATCAAATTGGACAGGTGCAACAACGATTGTATTTGCGGCAAATGATTCTAAAAACCAAACTAATGGCAACATTGTAAATATAAATGTCGGCACTGGCACGAACACTGCACCAATAATAACAGACTACAGCCCTTCTACGTCAACTGTTAATATGAAGACTAAAGAGTCAAGGACATTCAGCATAGTGAAGTCAGACGCTGATGAAAATAATTTATCTGTGCAATGGTATTTGAATGATCAGGCTATTTCAGGTGCAACTTCAGACAGCTACCAGCTAAGCAATCCTGCAAATGGCACCCACACCCTTAAGGTGGTTGTTTCAGATTCTAATACAACCGTTCAAATGTCATGGACAGTGGTTGTTAGTGAAGCCTTGCAGCTTAATTTTACTACCCCAGAGAAAGTTGAGACAAAATCCATCCTCACCAATCAAGAATCAGTAAAATCCGTTTGTGGCAATGGAATAATAGAATCTGGAGAGGATTGTTCTACCTGCATAGAGGATGCTAGATGTGGCAATGATGAAATTTGCTTAAATGCCAAATGCGAGAAAAAGAAAAATGGCAGCTTAGTATTTACGATTGTCCTTGTTATTGGCGGCATAATTGCAGGCTTGGTTTTTATATTATACAAGCTGAATGCTTCAAGGCATCCTTTGGATGAACACCGTGGAGAAGACAGGCCAAGGAAGCCAATGCTTTCTAACCATGAGGTAAAGCCTGCTTCTGAGATAAAGGATTTTTATGCAAAAAGGGAAAGCTTGGAGAGGTCTGAGAAAGTAGAGTCCAAGCCAACTTCATTGAGAAAAGAGATTGCTGAGCTAAGGAAAACGGGCATGACTGACCAGGATATATCTTCTACATTAGTTGCAAAAGGCTGGCCGAAATGGCAGATTGAGCTAAGGCTTAAAGAGAAATAGCCCTCAGAAACTTATTTATAGCCAATTTCATTAAAGACAAACTATGAAAGAGTTAATATTTCTTCTTGCAATAGTATTGTTACTTATCCCATTTGCAAATGCTGTAACAGTAACATTAGATAGCCCTGATGGCACGGTATTGACAACAAGCACAGTGACTTTCAGGTGTACAATCAATGGCAATAATATCTCTCTTTCTTCTGCACTTCTTTACTTTGGCAATGAGAGCACATGGCATTTGAATAAGACTATTGAAGCTAGCGGCACTAGTTTTCAAGCAGAATTTGTAATTGGGAATATCCCTAATGGCAATTATTTATGGAATTGCATGGGTCAGGACGAGACTAATACAAATGCATTAGCTGCTGTCAACAAGACTTTCTCAGTGAATGTTGTTGCTGTAGCGCCAGTAATAAATAATCCTCCAACTTTGGTAGCAGAAATTCCTTCTAGGAAATGGCATCAAGATGAGAACATAACAATTATACTTAATGATTATTTTGATGATTCTGATGATGATAAGTTAATTTTTACCGTTCGCGGGAATTCAAAGATAGCCATAACTATACAAGACGGGTTTGTAAAGCTTGTTCCGGAAGCCGGCTGGATAGGCACAGAAAGAGTGATTTTTACAGCCAGTGATGGGAATGGCACCATAGACAGCAATGAGGTTTTGCTGAATGTTACTGCCAGAAATGGTAAGCAGAATAAGCCGCCGGAAATTACAGGGCATTCCCCAATGGAAAGCACATATACGATTAATAATGGAGAGCAGGCATTCTCTATAAATGCTTCAGACCCCGAAAAGTCTACTTTAACATATGTGTGGAAAATGGACGGGAAAATTGTCGGCAATGATGCAACATACACAGTAAAAAATGCGGCAAGCGGCAATCATGTATTGGTGGCAGAGATTAGCGATGGCTTGGAAAACGGGAATTTTACCTGGGCTATAACTGTAAAGGCATCTGCAACTTCTAAGAGCGCTCCAAAAGTAGAGACCACGCAAAAAGTAGTTTGCGGTGATGGCAAGAAAGATGCAACCGAGAATTGTGAAAATTGCCTAAAGGATGCACCTTGTGAAAGTGGATATAGCTGTGTTAAAGGAGGGCGTTGCCAAAAGAGATCTGTATTGCCTTTGATATCAGCAATAATATTTTCCATGATGGCATTTTTAACAGGGGGATATTTTGCTTATGAATATCTATTGAAAGATAAGATTGCTAAATTATTGCACAAGGATTCTGATGATGCCCCTAAAGAGGCTGAATCGATAAAGCAGGCAGTGCAATCTTCTCCGCAAGAAATTAAGCAATCTAATTTTAAGCCATTGGTGGAAGCACCTGAGAAAAAAGTAGTAACGCAGCAACAATCTAAGCTGGCATCAAGAAAAGAAGATGCACTTCAGGATTATGTTCTTAAAATGCTTGGCAAGGGTCATTCTCAGCAGGAGATAAGCAATAACCTATTGAAAGCCGGCTGGTCAAAAGAAAAAATTGAGGAGGCATTTCGGCTGGCAAAGCTTAATAAGCAGTACAAGTCTGGCGTAGCCTGATGATATCAGAGGATAAAATAAATGAGATAAGAAGGCTGTTGCTAGAATCTAAAAGGCCGCTGTTCATGTTTGATGATGACATAGATGGCCTTTGTTCTTATTTATTATTAAAGAGATTGGCAAAAAAAGGGAATTTTGTTGCAATAAAATCCAGCCCTACATTGGGGAAAAATTTCATTAACAGG
>JAHFJF010000030.1 GCA_023245975.1 archaeon | reverse complement strand
TAAAGAATTTCCAATAGATTCTAGGGAAGTTGCAGTTACAAGGATAGTCAAGCATTCTGGCAATAGTGTCTATAAGATTAATAATGAAGTTAGGACAAGGCAGCAGGTTGTTGATTTGCTATCTTCTGCAAGAATAGATGCTGATGGCCATAACATCGTCCTTCAAGGTGACATAACACAATTCACTGCGATGAAGCCTGAAGACAGAAGGCACATAGTTGAAGATATATCCGGCATATCTGTTTATGAAGACAAGAAGCAAAAAGCGCTCTCTGACCTTCAAAGAGTCCAAGAGCAGCTGGACCAGGCAAATATAATCCTGGTTGAAAGAGAGAAGTTTTTACATGAATTAAAAAATGACCGAGACCAGGCTTCAGAGTTCAGGAAGCTAGAGGAAAATCTTGCAAGAAACAAAGCAACAAGGCTAAACGTATTGATAACTGAGAAGAGTGCAAAGCACCAGGAAGCGGAATCTAAGTCTAATGATATAAAGAAAGATGTTGAAAGATTACAGACTGAGATTAATTCTTCTAAATCAGAAATTGAACAAAAAAAGCAGGAGCTTTCTTCAATAAACACTGAACTTAGCGAAAAAGGCGATTCTAGACAAAGGCAAATGCAAAAAGAAATAGAATTATTGAAATTGGACCAGATAAAGAAGGGCTCAAGAAAGGAAGTAGTAGAAAACGAGATTAGAAAAATAAGTGAGAGGAAAAGGGAACTTGCAAAGAACATAAAAGATCTTGAAGATACATTATTGCGGCTCAGGAAAGAAAGGGAGAGCCTTGGAGATAAGAACAAGAAGCACACTGAAAAAATAGATGAAACCCAGAACAAGATTGATGCATTCAAAGAAAAGCATGGGCTCAAATCAGCAGACGATGCCAATTCCAGGATAATAGCAATAGACGGCAAGATAGAGGACAGGCAGAAATTCCTGCAGACAATACTTGAAACTAAGCAAGAACACATAATCGAAAAGAACAAGTCTGAATTTGAGATTGCCAGCCTTAGCGAGAAACTTGGCAGCGCTTCTGATGGTGAGGCAAATTTAAAATTAAAGCACCTCAAGGAAGAGTTCAAGACCGTTACCAGAAAATTGTCTGATTCCCTGAATGAGAATTCTGTTTTTGCTGCACAGTTGAATGCATCAAGAAAGAAAAGCTATGAATTGAATGAAGAGCTTTCAAAAATGAGATTCAGGAATGCTTCTGCTAGAGAGCACACATCCGGAGATAGGGCTCTGAATAAAATAACCTCAATGAAAATAGATGGCGTATATGGCACTGTCGCAAGCCTGGGTAATGTCGGCTCGAAATATTCGCAGGCATTGAAATATGCAGCCGGGAACAGGCTTAATTCAATAATTGTCAGCACAGATGCAGTTGCAGCCAAATGCATACAGATTCTTAAAGAATCAAAATCCGGTTTTGCGACTTTCCTGCCGCTAAACAAGATGCAGGACAGGGCAATAGATGATGAAGCCAAGAAGATTGCAAAGATGAATGGCGGCCATGGCCTTGCGATAGACTTGGTAACTTACGATTCTAAATTCAAGCCTGCATTCAAGTTTGTTTTCGGCAGTACAGTTATTGTTGATGATGTGGAAACTGCCAGGAAGCTAGGCATTGGAAGGGCCAGGATGGCGACACTTGACGGAGATTTAATCGAGCCATCTGGAGTTATGACCGGCGGCCATCGGGAAAAGACTGCATCTGCAGGATTCAAGGAGAAAGAGCTTGATTCAGGCATTGAAAAAATGGAAGAGGAGGTATATGGCATAGAGAAAAAGATAGACTTGATAGAAAAGAATAAACTGGAAAATGAGGAGGCAATTGCAACATTCAGGGAGAGAAAGGCTTCATTAGAAACAGAAATAAACTTGATAGAAGAAAAAAATGATGGCCAAGATTCCGCTTCATTAAGAAAACAAAGAAATGAGCTTGAGAAAAGAAAGCAGGAGCATGAATCATTATTATCAGAGATAGAATCAGACATATCTAAAGCTGAAAGGGAGATGAAGGAACTTAGGGAAGAAAGGTCAAAGCTCCAGGAAGCAATTGGGAAGCTTGGCAGCAATTCCCTTGCAGAAGTCTTGAGAAAGCATAGCGATGAGATATCAAACATAAAGCAGGAAATATACAAGAATGATGCAAGGATAAATTCCATAGACAAGGAATTGCAGATGTATTCAACTGAGAAGGAAAAAACTGGCCAGATAATAGCCAACATAGAAAAAGAATTTAATGACTTCACCAACGAAATAGGGCTTATAGGCCAGTCTATTAATGAGCTGAAGCAGCAGTCGCATGATAAAGAATTGACATTAAAGCAATTCTATACTGATTATGACCATCTATTCAAACAGAGAGAGAAAACGAAAGATAGAATGAATGTTCTTGAGCAGAATATAATTAAGTTTGAAGAAAGAATTAGGTCAGTTGAGACAAGGGGCCATGACTTTACTATAAAGATGGCAGAAATGGCAGGAGAATTAGCCGGGCTCAACAAGGAATTTGAGCAATATGCTGAAGTGCAATTGAGGAGGGGGACTTCACTAGAGGACTTGAATGCAGAAATTAAAAATTATGAAAACATGATGAAATCCATGGGCAGCGTAAACATGAAAGCATTGGAAGTATATGATGCCGCAAATACTGAATATGGATTGCTTGTAGAAAAATATGAGAAGCTTAAGGTTGAAAAAGGGGATGTATTGAACATGATGGCAGTCATAGATGGGCAGAAGAAAGAGATATTTATGAAGTTCTTTAAGCAATTAGACAAGAATTTCAAGGATATATTTGCAACCCTATCCACTAAAGGGGAGGCTATGCTTGTATTAGAGAATCCTGAAGACCCATTTGCCGGTGGGCTAGACATTAAGGTAAGGCTTGCTGGAACAAGATACCTTGACATAAAGCTATTATCTGGAGGAGAGAAGACACTTACTGCATTAGCATTTGTGTTTGCAATCCAGGAATTCGAGCCAGCTTCATTTTATCTATTAGACGAGCCAGATGCTGCACTAGATTTAAAGAACTCTGAGTTGCTATCTAAATTAGTGTCAAAATATTCCAGCAAGGCACAATATATAGTAATAAGCCACAATACTTCAATAATAAATGATGCGAATACTATTTATGGAGTATCAATGCAGGATGGAATTTCCAAAGTAGTCTCGGTTAAGGTTTGAATATTTATGGCAGTTGCTTTAATTGGTACAAATCTACTATTATGGGTTATAAGCTAAATACGCATAAAAATTAGTAAGCTTTATATACGTGACGTAACTTCGAAATGGCAACATAACCTTAGGGGGTATAAACAATGAATATAAAGCTAATAATAAGCATATTTGCGGTTTTGGCTCTAGCAGCCATGTCTGTAAGTGCAGTTGTAGACTATACTGTAACAGCAAACGTTAATGTTGAGGACGAAGCCGATTCTACAAACATAGTTGATATTACCATAACAAACACAGGTAATGAGACTCTAGACACATTCGCATTCTTATATACAGGAGAAACAAAGGACAGCGATAATGATCCTTTAACATTCACTTTCTCAACTGTTAGCCCTGCAACTATTGCACCAGGCGCAACAGGGACAGTAAAAATGACAGTTGTTGTAGATGAAGATGTAGATACAGGAAGTTACACAGGAACAGTAAACGTCACAGCAAATGGCCTAGTGAAGCAGGTTGCATCAACAGTAGATGTGGTTCCAGAAGTATGCAAGTCTGGAAAGAACGGGCAATTGCAAGTTAATGTAGATGAGCCTGATTCTGGAGAGACTTTCAAACCAGGAGAGGACATTGATGTAAGTGTAAATGTTGAAAATAATGATGATGATGATATGGATGTAAAGGTCACAGCAATGCTGTGGGACATTGATGAAAATGATGAGGTAAAGAAGGTATCCTCAGAAGTAAAGAACATAGATGACGGTGATGATGAGGACTTTGATTTAACATTTACATTGCCTACAGACCTTGATGAAGATGATAACTATGTGCTTTATGTAAAGGCGTATGAGGATGCACATGAAAGCAGAAACTGCGACTTTGAAGGTCCAGAAGTAAAGCTAGAGAGAGATTCACATGATGTAGTAGTGCAGAAGATAGACTTATTGCCTGAAACTGCAGAATGCGGCAGCAAAGTAACTGCAAATGTAAAAGTAGAAAACATTGGCACAGACAATGAGAATGATGTATATGTCGAATTCTTTGCAAAGGACTTTTCTTATAGGAAGGATTCAGCAGAATTCGACTTGGACGAGTACGATAACAGCGATAGTGATTATGTGACGCAGTTCACATTCGATGTCCCTAAGAATGCAAAGGCAGGAGAATATTTCACAGAAGCTGTTGCACATTACAATGATGGAGACTTCCATTCATTGATGCAGAAGCTTGTTGTAACCTGCGGAAGCTCAAGTTCAACAACTATGTCAGAGAGCGATGCTAAATTGAGCGTGTTGAATACTGATTTAAAGCTAGAACCTGGAAGCACAAACAAATTCTCATTGGAGCTGGTGCTAAGGAACAATGGCCAAGAAGAATTGCCAGTAACTCTTGATGTAACAGAAGCGCAATGGGCTGATGTATTGGGCGTAGAAGCACCTTCTACATTAAATCCAGGCGATGAGTTCCATGCTTATGCTTACTTGAAGCTAAAGGAAGGAACACTGCCAGGCAAGCATAACCTAAGGGTAAACCTAAGGAAAGAATCTGGATTGATAGAATCCAAGCTTGTCACGGTAACAGTGCCTGAGTTAACAAATGTAGTGACAGGGGCAGTAACTTCATCTACACCACAGTGGAAGTCATGGTTCACAAACAGGCCAAAACTGTTCTGGGTAGTAGCAGATTTGGTGCTAGTGGCATTAGCAGTATTGTTCATAAGGCTACTTTTCAAGAAGTAATCTTCTTGATTTTTTTATTTTCATTTTACAATGCAAAAAAACCCAATGCTGGAAGAGCTTCTAATTAAGTGGAAAATTTTCATTGCGACATCTTTTGCTGCATTTATATTAGGGAATTATGGAGGCCAGTATATTCAAGGTGTGGTCTACAGGTGGAATAATTTTGATGAAAAGCAGGAGAGGGCTGAAGCCGGAAGATTAAGGCTAGATGACATAGATTACAGGTATCTTGGGGCAGACGGGTTCACTCTAGAAACTACAATTGGTAATGTTTATTATATCTTTAGCTTTGGCGGGGCATGCAGGGATAATTTACACCAATATGCACATGGAAACAAGATATTTTTAAGCAAATACGGCATGCAAAATATATCCATTTATGATGAAAATTGCGATAATGTTGTTGATGTTGTAAGCTCAGAGAATGGCAATTGCAGTACAGAAGCAGATGAGACTTCAAGCTATGATTCCTGCAGCCACAATACATATACGGAATCAAGCGCCCTGTTTGACAATGCTTTAAGATTATTGCATGCAAGGGAATATGCACACGAATATTATGAAAGAAGGTATAACAATTTGGAACTACCAGAAAACCAAGCTGAAAGAATTCTCAAGGGATTCAGGAAACAAGCTCCGTAATTGTTAAATATTGACATCTGATTTTGATTATTATGGTTCAGGCTGTCGTACTTGCTGCAGGTAAATCTACCAGAACATATCCACTGACTTTGACTAGGCCCAAGCCAATGCTCAAGGTAATGAACAAACCCTTGCTTGAACATACACTTGATGAATTAATATTTGCTGGCATTAGCGAAGCCATAATTGTTGTCGGCTACAGGAAAGAGATGATAATGGGTTATTTTGGCAATAAATACAAAAATCTCAATCTAAACTATCATGACCAGAAAGAGCAGAACGGCACATGGCCCGCAGTATATGGTGTAAGGGAATTGATAAAGGACAGGTTTGTTGTCGTGTATGCTGATGACCTGCATTCCGGGAAGGACATAAAGAGATGCCTTGACAACAAAAATTCAATCTTAGTGACGCAGACAAAGACCCCAGAATTATATGGCATAGTACAGATAGAGAATGGGCTTATTAAAAGAATAGTTGAGAAGCCAAAAGAATATGTTGGGGATCTTGCATCAACAGGAATATTGGTATTTGACAAGTCAGTATTCAGATTTGCTCCACATGTTGATAAAAGTGAAAGCTATTTGACAGACATGGTGAACCTGCTATGTAATGAAGAAGAGGTATATCCAGTGATGCTTAATGAATACTGGCTTCCAACTGGATATCCATGGCATCTCCTTAATGCAAATGAATATTTTGTTAGCAGGATAGCAGATTCCAAATCAATGGGCAGTACAGAAGTCTTTGTAATGCAAAAAGGCAAAGTGCATATCGGAAAAGGCAGCGTGATAAAAAGTTTTACGTACATAGAAGGGAATGTTGTAATTGGGGAGAACTGCATCGTTGGGCCTAGTGCATATTTGCGAGATGGTACAACCATCGGCAATAACTGCATAATTGGGAATTCTGTAGAAATAAAAAACTCAATAATAATGGACAATACAAAGATAAAGCACCGCTCTGGAATATGCGACTCCATCATTGGAGAAAATGTTAATATTGGTGCCGGCACAGAAGTAGCAAATTACCGACATGATGGGGGCGAAGTAAAATCAAAAGTCGGAGGCAAGCTAATAAGCACCGGCAGGAAGAAATTTGGCGTTGTAATCGGGGATAATGCCAAGCTTGGCATACACACAACTTTGTATCCTGGAAGAAAGATCTGGCCATGGATGGAATTAAAGCCAAATGCAGAAGTAATTGACGATATTATGCCTGAGAAAAAAGAAGAAACTGACTTGATGCCTTAAGCTGCAGTTATTCTGATATGAGCATACTGCCTAAGTGATTGGCCGTCTTTTATTTTCAATACTTTTATCTTTACTTTCCCAAGGACAATCTCCTTGCCTTCCAATATTTTTTGTGATGAAGCAGCATCACTGGCGATAGACACCCAGATTGATTCTGCCTTAAAACCTTCATCGTATTGAATATTTTCCAACTTTACTTTTTCCCCATGGGCCGTTACAGAATCCTTATACTTCATGATATATTCATCGGTTCCTAATTTGAAATCTTCTGCCTTAAACACTATAGTGCCATCATTATTGAAGTTAGAAGTTTTATATGTAAGAAGCATATCGCCAATTATGTCTGATGTCCTTGTCTCTGTGAATTGTATTTGCTCTCCATTTACATCCAAGACAACATCGCTTGAACTCAAGATACTTTTAACCTTTACAGTGTATTTTCCATATGTAAAACTTTCACCTGATTTTATCGTGTATTCGTGAATTAATTCTGGAACTTGCTCTTGAACAGGCGGTAATATCTCTTCTTGTTGAGGCTCTTCAATTGTTTCTTGCTTTGGAGTTTCTTTTACAGGAACTTCTGGCAGCTTTATTATCCCGGGCCTATCTGATTGGCCTAAGTCCAGCCTATTCTGGCAGGCTACTAAAAGGAGCATTACTGCCAATAAGAACGTGATTAATACCTTCTTTTTCATGACACTAATGTAAATCAAACTAATATAAAAAGCTAATGATTGAATGAAGCTATATTTTTTATTTAGATAAAAAAGCGGGGAGAGGGACTCGAACCCTCGAATGATCGCTCTGCAGGCGATTGCCTTAGCCGCTGGGCTACCCCCGCTTGGAATGGAATAAGAAAACTATATCCATTTATAACGATTTCTGGGGCAAATAAGAGATAAGATATATAAACCTCTTATTGAAGTCATCCTTTACCATGATAATAACCCTGAAAGATGACATGAAACCAGAACAATATACCAGCCTTCTTGAGAGGATTAAGTCCAAAGGCTTTGAAGCTAACTTCGACAGGGGAAAAGAAGCCACCGTAATTGGAGTAAGGGGAGATACCAGAAAAATAGAAGAGAATTATTTCATGGTTGATGGCGTAAAGTCAGTAAAAAGGGTTTCTAAAAGATGGAAGGAAGTTTCAAGGGAATTCAAGAATGCAGACACAATAGTTGATGTCTCCGGCGTGAAATTAGGGAATGGCTATTTCAATGTAATTGCTGGACCATGCTCTGTAGAATCTGAAGAGCAGATAATGGATGTAGCAGAGAAGGTAAAAAAGGCTGGAGCAACATTATTGCGCGGTGGAGCTTTCAAGCCTAGATCATCACCTTATGATTTCCAGGGTTTAGGAGAACCAGCTTTGGAAATATTGGCTAAAGCAAGAGATAAATTCAATCTGCCAATAGTTACAGAGATAATGGAGGCAGAGCATCTGGAATTATTTAGTACATATGACATAGATATGTACCAAGTAGGAGCAAGAAACATGCAGAATTTTAATCTCTTAAAAAAATTAGGAAGCATAAACAAACCTGTTCTCTTGAAAAGGGGATTGTCTGGAACTATAGACGAATGGCTATCTTGTGCAGAATATATTGTGGCAAATGGCAACCCTAATGTTGTACTGTGCGAACGAGGAATAAGGACATTCGAGACAGCATACAGGAATGTTCTTGACCTTAATGCCGTGGCATATGTAAAAGAGGTTTCTCATTTGCCGATAATAGTAGATCCTAGCCATGCAACCGGGAAACTATCTTTAGTTCCGGATATGAGCAAAGCAGCAGTTGCAGCAGGCGCCCATGGTTTGTTGCTAGAAGTACATCCTGATCCTAAAAATGCATTATCTGATGCAAACCAGCAGCTTACTCCAGAGCAATTCTCAAAGCTTATGAAGGACATTACTTTGTTGAGCGGTATACTCTATCTCCAGAGCTTCGACTGACAGCAAGCCTTATATAGTAATGTTTTCTCGCAATATTCGACGATGGTAAGCGTAGCTAAATTTGGCGGTACTTCTGTAGGCTCTGCCGAGAAATTAATGCAGGTAGCTTCTATAATAAAAAATGAAACTCCTGATTCAAAGTACATAACTGTTTCTGCCCCAGCTTTAGGTGAAAAAAGAATGACAAAGATGCTTAATGAGCTAGGGAATTCTTATCTTAATGGGAATCTGAATAAGGGGCTTCAGGATGAAATAGGTAGCTGGTTTACGGAGATTGCAACTGGAGTGGGTCTCGATAGAGCAGAATTGAATGATGAATTTTCTGCACTTAATAATAGCATATACAGGAAAGACATCTCCAACAAAGGAAGATATATTGCGGCGATTGAAGCAGCTGGAGAGAGAATGAATGCGAGATGCCTTGTTG
>JAHFJF010000029.1 GCA_023245975.1 archaeon | reverse complement strand
TATTGCTCCGATTAAAGCTACCGCAAGGGAAGAAGAACCGCCTAAGCCAGATTGCATTGGCACATTTGTTCTTAATATGAAAGAATTTTTGCCTGTGAAAATTAATTTTTTCAAAGTTGCCTTCAGCAATTCCAATTCGGAAAAATCAGATTCTATTTTATATTCTCTATTCATATTATTCATATAATCAAAATAATCTACTATCTCCAACTTTGAATCTTGCTGGTCATTCAATTCTACCTCATAGAAATGCGAGGATAAAGTTACATTTACAACACATCCCCAGCCTATCTCTCTTAGGTAATAGTCAGTATCTCCGCCATTTGCTAAATTTATCCTTATTGGAACCCTGCATATTACCTTCAATGTCCCACCTTCAATAATTCTTGATATAGCTTTTCTAGTTCGTCAGTTATTTTTTCTGTGGTGTAATTCTTTGCCATTTTTAAGTTATTATTAATAATGGTTTTTCTTGCCTTATTGTCTTCAATTAATTTCAAAAGGTGATTTTTTAAATTGTTTGTATCTTTGTAATCGTAAAGGTATCCATTGATGCCATCCTTTACTAGAAATTTCCCCCCTTCTGTTTTTGTGCTTATTATCGCATTGCCCCTTGCCATTGATTCTAATATGCCGATGCCAAAAGCTTCCCATTCGCTGGGCAGTACTGATATTTCTGAGATATCCAATGCTCTCAGCTTATCCTCATGGCTCAACTGGCCAGTAAAGATTACATTTTTGTTTACGCCTAGCTTATTTACCAGGTTTCTCAAGCGTTCAACATCCCCTGCATCTTTTCCTATTGCCAGGAAGAGGGTATTTTTGTGTTTTTTAACTATCACCGGCAAGACTGATATTACTTGATCCAATCCCTTGTATTTTTGTATCCTGCCAAGGTAGCTTATCACTAATTTATTATTAAGATGATATTTTTCCATGAATCTATTATTTGAGACTTTTAAGAACATGTCAGAAGGTATGCTGTTTGGAATTAGCCGGATATTTTCTTTCCTCACACCCTTTTTGATCATCCATTTTTCCTGTTCTGGGTTGACTTGGATTACGGCATCATAAAGATTGTTTATTGGATATTCTATTGCAGTATACGTCTTCTTCAATAATTCCTGCCAGAATGGATATTTATTTAAGGCCATAAAAGGCCCGTGTGGGGTATTTACCATCTTTGTTCCATGCAATGTTTTTTCCAGAAGCAGTGCAAGATCTGCCATTATGAACCCGAAACTTTGTATGTGCAAAATGTCCAGTTTATACTTTAATACATTCTTTAGCCATCCTGGATTGAATTCTAGGTAATACTTGTATTGGAATAATGTCTTTGTCCTGTGTATATGTATTCCTTCTATAGTTTCTTCTTTTTGCAGATTATCTTTAAGTGTGGTGAACACATGCACCTTATGCCCCCTTTTAGCTAGCTCTCTGGCTAGGCTGAATGTTATTACTTCCCTGCCTCCGGTTAATGGATAGAATGATGATAGTAAAAACCCAATTCTCATGGCTTTAGCGTCAATTTAGGGTCTTAAAAAGGGTTATGGAATTATGATTTTAAATACCAGAAAAAGCTTATTAACTTCTATCCCAAAGAAAAAAAACATGCGCTGCCTTGTCTGCAAAATTCCAACGGATAATATTTCAAAATATTGCAATAAGCATAATTCAGTAGAAGCCTTGTTCAGGCCAGCCAACTTAATCTCAAGCAACGATTTTGAGGGGACTTCGCCATCTGTTTTTGTTGGAAGGTTCGGCTATCCTAATATCTCAGTAGGCATATTATCTCCGCCTGAAAGAAGGGAGGATGCCTGGCTTTACGACAGCCCGTCTTTTTGGGCAGAGAACTCTTTTGAAGTAAAAAGAATAGTTGGCTTGAGAAGCTCTTTATTGAATTCTAAATTCCAGTCGACAGTAAAGCAAAAAAACAATAAGCTATTGGATATGGCAAAAGAGATATCAATGAGCAATAAGCCAGTTGACGTTGACATCTCGCTAGATAAGTTACCCAAGGCCTCAAACCAGTCATTAAATGACATAACAATGCCATTTGGAACTAGCGCATTATTAAGAAAATTTACCTTGGAATCAAATCCAAAAATCCCAATTAAAGTGGAAAAGGCAGTTTCTGACACAGACTTGAAAGCAACAGAAGCAATGTTCAATTTATACGAATCTGGTATAAATGAGCATTCTATAACTGGTTTATTATCAGTAGGGAATCTTGGCATAAAAAACTCAAGAAAGCTAGTTCCGACAAGATGGGCGATTACGGCGACGCAAGATTCACTAGGAAAGCAATTAATCAAGCAAGTAAAAGACTTCCAAACAGGGAACTATGAAATCTATTTCGGCAACTATTTAGGAAACTATTTTTTAATACTATCATTTCCAAGTTCATGGAGTTATGAACTGTTCGAAGCTTACATACCAGCTAACTACAACGGCGCTGAATTAAGCTTCACCACAGATCACGAATTTTATGAAGGGAGAAAATCATATGCAGAGAACTGTGCTGGCGGCTATTATGCAGCAAGACTTTCTGTTTTAGAGCATCTTCAAACTATAAAAAGGCAGAATTCCGTTTTATGCCTGAGATTTATCACAGAAGAATACACAATGCCCTTGGGGGTATGGGTAATGCAGAATGCATGCAGGAATTCATTGAGAAATAAGCAGGCAGAGTTCTCTTCAAAAGAAGAGGTGGTGGATTTTGCATTTAGGTTTGCATTGAAGCAATTAAAGATAAATATTTACCAGTTTTTGAGAAAAAGCCAGATTCTTGCAAGCAATAATTCACAGAAAAGACTGTCCAGCTATTTCTAAAAATAAATTAAAAGAAAAATTCCGGTAGCCTATAGCTTATCAACTATCTTTACATGAAGCATTCTGTCGCCTTGCTGTATGCTTTTAACTATATTCAATCCTTGAACAACTTTTCCGAAGACAGCATGTTTTCCGTCTAAATGCGGCTGCGGCGCTTCTGTTATGAAAAATTGGCTGCCTCCAGTATTTGGCCCGGCATTAGCCATCGAGATTACGCCTTCTTCGTGCCTTAAGCTTGAATCAAATTCATCTTTTATTGTGTATCCAGGTCCTCCTGTGCCATCTCCTCTTGGATCACCGCCTTGTATCATGAAGCCCCTGATTACCCTGTGAAATTTCAGCCCATCATAGAAACCTGACTGTGCAAGTTTTATGAAATTGCCAGTAGTTATCGGCGCCTTGTCCTCCGCCAGCTGTAAAACAATGTTGCCCTTCTCTGTCTCTATTATAGCATACCTGTTTTTGGTTTGTTTTGCCATATTATCCTCGAACTCCTTGGTGTTTTTCCATTTCAACGCTCCTAGCGCAAGAATTACTATGATTATCGCAAGTGCGGCATATTTTAATTTCATTGGTTTAGGTTATAATTAACTTATTAATAAGATTTGCTCTAGAATAATCCGCAAGAATCTACCTTGAATTTCCATTCTTTGTCAAGGTATTGCATCTGGACTACTGCATTAATCTGGTCCGGGATAAGAAGCTCGAATCCTTCTTCTGAGAATTCTTGTATAATCTCGTCCCTTTGATTTTTGTCTTTCAGGCAGCCTTCAATTCCAGCATGTGCAGCGCCATACACAATCCCGATTCTCGGCATTCTGCCAGTCTCATCCCTAAGCTTAGGCACAATATATTCTTCTATCTTTCTTGCAGTGATTGCATCCCTTAAAGTAACCAATCTTGATTTTGAGATATTATGATACCTAATTTTTACGATTTCCGGTAGCAGCCCTCCTACTTCTCCTTTGTTGGTTGCAAGGTAATATGTGCTAAAAAACGGCAGGTTTACTGTAGTTACTAGCCCTAATGATCCAAATGATAGTCCAAGAAAAGTCCTTCTGCTGATATTAGCTACTTTTTTTCTTGCCAATCCATATAATATCAAGCTGGTTCCAGCACCAATAACGCCTACTGTCCTAGATACTGATGCAAATTGTTCAAACCAGTCTTTCTGAAATCTTTTAATCGGTGCAACATCTGTTATGTATATTGGTATTTTTGGGCTATATTTTCTTATTGTTTCTTCTATATTTGAATATTGTCTATAGAATATTACTTGCATGGGGTTTAGTATTCTTCCAGATTCAAGGACAATGGCATCAAGATCTTTTATTTTATTCTTGGAGAATATGTCCTCATCAGTAATTTTGTCATGGAAACAGTATGCCTGGGCATAATCGGCATTTCTTGTTGAGTATAACCTGTAAGCCACTTGGATATATCGGGTACCTGCCTTTAAATCACTTCTGCCATTTTATGAGAATTGGCTTTATAAGGCTTAAAACCATAAAATTCTGGTATCTAGGTCACATAGGCAGGTTTATATATTAGTAACTACTATTAAATAGTAACTTATTACTTACACAACGCTAAAAAGGGGGCCATCCGTCTGCCTTCAAAAATGATGGAAGGGGAAACAAAATGGAAAACGAATTGAAAGGGAAAAGCTTGATAGAAAAATTAAGATTAAGGGATTCGTCAAGAACACCAATAACTGCATATAGAAGGTACTCAGGAAGAAATTTATTTCATGGCGGATATGTTTCAAGCGTTTACGATTGGCAAGGAACCTTGCTTGAGAAGCATTATGAAATCTCTAAAGAAAATGGAGAATCAAGGTTGGCTAATATTGTTAATCTAAGGAGGGACTAAAAATGGCAGAATTACCAAAAGATCTTGAAAAGAAGATAGAAGCACAAGCACAAAGGCTAGAAAAAAAACCAGACACACCTGAACAACACAAGGGAGATAAGATAATCCCTGCATCTGAATTGCCACCCGAAGTAGAAGCTGAAATGAAGGCATTTACAAGAATTACTTCAAAAGGCCAAAAGGCATTTGATGTTATGATAACAAATTATTTGGCTGGCCAGACAGATGTTTATGGAATCTCAAAAAAGACTAGCGAAGTTGTTAATGGCTTGGAAAAGGAAATGATAAAGGCATATGCATCTGTTCTTAACTTGCCAGGGAACATGGTAACAGATTTAGAATCTACCTTGACTTTGGGTGGGGCAAAGGAAGATGGTCCTGGCGCTGCACTGGCAAGGGACTTCAGGAGATTCACGGGTTTTGACTATGAATTGAAAGAAGGCTTATTGGAACAGAAGACAGTGGATTACCAAGGTATCAAGGAAGAGGTCTTGAAAAGATCTTCAAAAAGCATGTTTGGGACATTGATGGGAGATAGCCAGTTGAGGTTTTCCTCAGCAGTAACCAATGAGAATTTGGCTAAATACAAGAGTGTTCCTTTGATAATGGCTAAGAAGCTTGGCCTTGAGGACCAAATTGACGAAAGTCGTTTGGTACACAGAAACGATGTTGTTGGAATGTACAGCCAATTGTTCGGCAATTATGCCAACAGGTTCAGGACAAAATACCTGAACTAAATTTTTTCTTTCTTTTCTATATATTTTTTTATTTCTTTGACAAAGGTTTCTGAAATTTTCTTGTATCTTTCATAGTCAGCTGAAGAAATATTATTTACTTCCCTGTTAACGACGCTTTTGAAGACTTTGTACATTGTCCTTATTGTATTCACAGACTTCCTAGAAATTTGCCTTTTTGGTATAAGTGTTTTCTCCATCAATTCAGCAACATGCTCAGGTGAAGGTGGGACTTCTCCATATTTCATTAAGGCGGCATGGGATGCATCTATTACTGCCCAGTAAAGGTCTACAGTGGCTTGCAATAGATGGTTATTTGCCCTTCCTAGGCTTGCTGGAGCCATGGCAAAATATGTTTGTATGGCTTCCTTGCTTGGCCTTATTCTTCCCTGGTCCAATAGCATCTGCAATGGGTCGATGAATCCAGTATCAACTAGTGCAATGCCATATCTTAGGATATTAACGGCAACAGGATCTCCAGCCCTCATGTATTCCCAGAAATTACTAAATTTCATTGATTGTATGTGCAATCTTTGCCTGTCAGTGTCAGCAACTGCTTTTTCTACGATTAGCCTGTAAGCTTCAACCAGCTCAGCTGAGAATTTGAATTTTACGTCATCAATTATTATTAGTATATCTATATCTTTGGGATTATTGCTTTTTTTAGCTACAGAGCCAAATAATACAATTGCCTTTATGAAATCTCCAAACTCTTTATAGACAATCTTTGAGAAGTTTCTTGCTGTATCAAATGAATTTTCTGGCACTGAAAATTCAGGGGGTTTTTCTCTGGGCCTCTTTTCAACCTTGAATTGCATAGCATAAATTATTGACTTAAAGATTTATTAACCTTTTTATTCAATCGGCGTTCCAGACCACCAGTTATCCTCTGCTGCTTGTGGATTAACCAAGTAAGCACCTTGCATGTAATTTGGTGTCCATGTCCTTCCCATGAAATATCCAGAAACATCGGTCCATGTCATTGGCTCTCCAGCCATCCTGTAAACAGGGGAATGTGCTACTCTTTCCCAGCCGGAAAACAATGCATTATAGATACTTTCACCTTCCCCTTGCCCGCCAGGCTCTAGTATTATCTCATCAGCCATTCCAGCTTCTTTCATTCTTTTGACGAATCCAGCAATAGGCGCATTACCTTCACCCACAGAAAGATGCTCATCTTCATAGCCGAAATTGTCGCTTACATGTGCATGTCCTATTATCTTGTCTTTTATTAGGTCGTCAACCTCTTTAAGGACCCATTTGTCAAACTCTTCATTTGTCCCTTTCAAATATTTGCGCCAGGTGCTCGCATGGCCAATGTCGAAATTCGCTCTGACATGGTCTTCAGCTAATTTCTTTGCTTCTTCTTTTGAAACATTTTTTTTGTAATATGGATTAGCTTTGCCTTCCATTTGTGGAGAAGTCATAAGTTCCACCATCTTGTTTCTTGATTCTTGGATTATCCTTTTCAATTCTTGTGGGTGTGCGCCATATTGCTCAGCGAAAACATTTTCTGGTGATATGAATAAAGGCTTGATTAGCCCTTTTCTTTTTTCCGTCTCCCACGCTGTTATTCCAAGCCTAGCAATATTAGTGGCAGATTTCGTTACAGCAAAATCCTCTACCGTAGTTATGTTTTTCATTTCATTTTCAATCTCAAATACCTTTTTGCCATAACCCATTGCCCCTTCTTGGGAATGCTCCATTTCACGTTTTACCTTCGTCTCTGCTTCTTCTATTAGCTTTAATGGATTGTTATAGAATTCTTGAAATTTCTTTGTATCCTCTTGTGGCCTCATCCTCATGCCTTCAAGGAAATTCCTAGCAACCCTTTTTGCAGTCTCAGGGTCTTGTTTCTGCAATGAGCTTATTGATTTCTTCATTTTTTCTATTTCTTCATATGTCTCTTTGTGGCTTTCATAATTATCCATCCATTTTCCTTCTTCTGCCTTTGTCTGTTCAAGGTTCTTTGTTTGGAATGCCCTGTAGAATGCAATGCTTGGGTCTTCTTTTATTTTCCCTTCTTTTTTCAGGTCCAAGAAATATTGGTAGGATAATCCTTTTTCTTTAGGCTTGAATTTTCCTGTATTTTTATCAATTATTGGCTTGCCGCCAAGAAATGTTGGCTTGCCATCTTCTGTTTCAAAGTCAGGCACTTCAATGTCCTTGTTGAAATTTGCTACGATTTTTCCGGATTTCTGGTCAACAAGGCCAATCATCCCTTTTTTCGCTTCGCCTGGATATAGCTCGAATTTATCCCCGCGTGCAGTGCTTAATACGCTTGGGAACTCTCCGGTATGGACTGTGACAGAGCCACCATCAGAGACATCCGCAGCAAATTCAATTGCCCTTTCTGCTTCATGGACATTCCTTTCTGCAGCGCCTTCATTGAATCCGCCTTCGCCAAATCCTGCAAATCCAGCAGCATTGGCAGATGCATGAGTGGTTATGTGTACTTTGTTTAGCTTGGCAAATGCCCTTATGTCTTCTCTTTTAGTTTTAGATATTGTTTCTGGAGTTACACCTACAGGAGAGCTTATTGAGCCTTTGCCGGTACCCATGAAGCCTAGTTCTACATGATTGGCTCCGGCAGAGACGGCTGTTTTGATGTTAGTCCAGGGGTCGCCTATTCCTACAGAGATTCCAACATCTTTCATAGAGATATCTATCCTTTCTATGTTCTTCTCATCCATTGCGTGCCAGTAATCGTGTGCGAATTCTACCATTTTCTTTCCTTATATTATCGCATTTTTTGCCTTATTAACCTTTGCCTGAAGAACCTCTTCTATTGCGCATCCGTCTGATTCTATTTCTGGCATTTCATACCAGGATAATAAATTGCCGTGTGATATTGGCCATGATGGGCATGCCTTTACGCTCCCGTCAGGTGATATGGTTATTTCCTTGCTTGCTGGACATTTGTTTGAATAGATTATCCCGGCAGCCTCTAAAATCTCTTTCCTGAATCCAGGCTGTACATTCAAGATTATTCTAGTATTAAACTGCAATTCTGATAGTTTTTTTAGAAATTCTAAATTCTCGTTTTCTGTTGGCATTATATTGATATTAATTAAAGCATTCCCTGATGGGTATAATTTTGTGAAATTTGCAATGTTTATTCCTAGGCTTTCTATCAGCTTCAAATAATCATCAAGGCAGCCCATATTTACTTTAGTTATAGTGAAATTTGCGCAGATTGGTATCCCTTTTGCCGCTGCTATTTTTATCCCCTTTATTGCAGCCCCAAAGTTATTGCTCTTAGTTACTTTATTATGGATATCTTCAGTACCTTCCAATGATATTTCCAGGAATGCATTTTTAGATTTCAGGAACTCAGCAATTTCTTCATTGATTCTAGTTCCATTGGTTTGTACCAGTATCTTCATGCCTAATTTATTAGCAAGTTCAATTATCGGCTTTAGATCCTTGTCTATCATAGGTTCACCGCCTGAAATAGTAAGGTTTTTTATTCCAATCTCATGCAATTTCCTGATGATCCTTTCTTTTTTGTTTGCATCAATCTCTTTCATGTATTTGCCTCGCCATTCATTGAGGCAGAATTGGCAGTTTTGGTTGCAGTTGTAGTTAATCTGGTAAATTGCAGTTTTCATGACGAGATCCTTAGCGGATTTGATATGAAGTTTCTTGCGTCTTCTACGATTTCAGGGAATGTTGATATTTCATTCCTTTTGGCCAATATTGAATATGCCTGCCTGTACCAAGTGCCTAAGCTTGGCTTCATCTTGATTAATGCATTGTAAAAATCTTCATTTGTTATATTGCGCTTTTTCCTTGTCTTGAAATATTCTTTTAGTGGAATGTCAGTTGCCATTTCGCATAATGCCTTTA
>JAHFJF010000028.1 GCA_023245975.1 archaeon | reverse complement strand
CTTTTGCTGAACCTGGCTTTACAGGAGCAAATGGCTGTGGCAATGGATGCCCCCCGGCCCTCATCTGCTCTTGCAACCTTTCAAATTCCTTTCTTTCTTTTGCTGAACCTGGCTTTACAGAAGCAAATGGCTGCGGCAATGGTTCAGCTTGCATTGGCTTTGCCTTTGGCTGTCTTCTGAATTTGTTCCCTAACCAATCTACGCCTCTTCTAAATCTTCCCGGACCTGATGGCTGAACAGCTTTTTGCTGTCTTGCTGCTTTAGCTTGTCTTCTTCTCTCCCAGAATCCTGGCTTTTTTACTTGTGGTGACTTTCCAACTTCTGGTTTTACTTGCTGTCTTGCTGCTTTAGCTTGTCTTCTTCTCTCCCAGAATCCTGGCTTTTGAGCTTTTGCAGCCTTCGCTTGTAGTTTAGCTTGTTTTAACGCAGCTTTTGCGGCTTGTACTTGTGCTTTGTTACCCTGAGAAGCTGACTTGGCCTGCAATTTTGCTTGTTTCACAGCTGCTTTTGCTTGCAGCTTGGCTTGCTTCACTGCAGCCTTGGCCTCTCTTCTTCTTGCTAGCCAATCAAAGAATCCACCACCATTACTACTCCCACCGGCACCATCACTGGAGCCTTTTCCTGCAAAAAATATCAAAATCAATATGAGAAGAACTCCAGCAGCTATTATCGGCAATAAATAAGACTGCGGTGTAAGTAGATAATACAAATCAGAGAAAAACTCGCTGCCGCGAATGAAAGGAAAAACATAAGGAGCACCATAACTGGATAACAAACCCCAAGTAAACAATACAGTTACACCAGTGCCTATTACCTTGGCCCAAGTATTGTCTGTAACGAAACTAATTAATGTATATGGCAATAATATTAACGCTGCTATCCATGTAATTGTTCCCAAGCCCCCAGCCACTGATGGAGGCATGAACCTAACAGCAATTGTTGCAATTATAATTGAGAATGTTATTGCTATTTTTTTTGCAGGAACATCCTGGCCAGACTGATCCTTATGCTTAAATATCTTCTGTGCGCCCTGGAAGAAAATGAATATCAATGCCAGCCATAATCCAATCTTAAGGACAATGTCGTTTCCAGCACCGCCACTTACTGGACCGAATATCAATGAGAAGGCAGAACTGAAAATCCCTTGCTCCTGAGCTAAAACTGCTGGAACCAAACTAAGAACCATTAATAGAATAATACCTCTCTTCATTAGAATAATAAAATAATAACTTGATATATAAGCTTTTCTTGGAAATTTCTAGTAACCTGCTAGATTTATTAACTTCACGGCCGTATATAATCAGCGGTGATGCTTTGAAAAATAGGTTTTTTAAAGTACTGGCTTCAATAGCATTAGCGGCTGGAATATACTTACACCCATTAAAGAATAGTGAAGGAAATATCAACTCAATATCACAGCAACCTAGTATTTCTCAACAAGAAAATCCTGAAGAATTATATTTGGCATTTGCTTTTGAAGGAAAAGATTCAGCAGAGGTTTTTAGAATTGCCAATATAGAAATAGTTACTGACTATAATAATCTTGAAGCATCTGTTGTTAATGCTACTAAAGAAAAACTTGATGAATTGGTTAATTCTGGCGATTTGGAATTCTATGTAAGAAGAAATGGATCTTTAGAAAATGTTCGGACATCCCCATCTTATATTCGTGTTATAGAAGATGATACTGAAAAACCGACTACACTATCAAATGAATGGGCACATAACAGGGTAAGGGCAACTGCATTAAGGCGGAATAATGTTACAGGCCAAGGGATCAAAATTGGAATTTTTGATACTGGGATTGACTCAGCTGTCCCTGAATTTTCCGGGATGGTGGCAGGATTCCATGACCATGTCTATAATCATGGAGATACTATAGAACAGGCTTATGATGATTATGGTCATGGAACATTTGTCGCTTCAATCATACAAAGAATACTACCCGAATGCAAGTTTTATGTCTACAAGATACATCAGCAATCTGGAGAGAACAATATCAGTGATGTCTTTGAAGCATTTGATGTTGCTTATTCGGACCATCTTGACGTAATAAACAACAGCTGGGGGTTGGATTACCCTACAGAATTAGATGGAATGACATTCGAAGATGCAAATAAGGCGTTGGAAGAAGTCATAGAAAGAATATCAGCAACTGGAACCATAGTAGTGGCGTCTGCAGGAAATGATTCTTCTATCACACTAAAATCATTGCAGCACTTGCCTGACGGTAGCCCATTTGCCATTTCAGTAGGAGCAACTAATATCCTGGATGAAGTGGCTGATTTCTCTGATCTAGATGGAGAAATATTTGCTCCCGGAGAAACGGTTTACGGGACAAGGCGCAATAACATACACACATTCTGGGATGGCACTTCATTTTCCGGGCCATTTGTTGCAGGGGCAGTCGGCGCAGCCATAGAATATTCTCGTGAGCATAACAGGGAATATTCGTTTGAATCAATAAAAAACGCACTAATTAAATCTGGAGAAAGGCAATCTAGCATCATAGTAACTCCTAACAGAAGATTCACTTATCGCTTCAAGTTTCTTAACCTAAACAGGCTGCTTGAATATATAAGAAGGCATTAAATAAGATAAATTTTATAATGTCATGATGGTTTGTTCCCAATATGGAAGAGTTCACATTCGAGAAATGCAAGACAAAGGGAGCTTACAGCGCGAAGCTAAAGCACAATAAAAAGCTTGAATTAAAAAATCTCAAGGGGAAATTTGAAATTGTATCTGAAACTCCTGTTTTATACTTGATAAAAGCTGATGGATACAACATTGTTGTACATGCATACGGAGAAATACTGTTCAAAGAAGGTACCAATGTAGATGAAATGAAGGAATTATCGGCTAAAATCTACTCGATCCTATTGAAAAAGGTTTATTAACCACCGCCCTGCCTCTTCTTTAAAATGCGAGGATTACTATTGATCTCTGGAGGATTGGACAGCCCTGTTGCAGGCTGGATTATGGCCAAGCAGATGGAACTATATTCAGTGCATTTCTCTGGCGAACCGTTTGTAAACAAGGAAGCTGAAAACAAGGCAAAATCACTGGCAAAGGCGGTCGGCTGTAAGAAGTTCATACTGGTACCATTTGGCCAAATACAGGAAGAGCTAACCAAGAAGTGCAATCACAGATATTATTATATCCTGACAAAAAGGCTGATGCTGATGATTTCAGAAAAACTAGCCAAAAAATACAATTGTGATTACTTAATAACAGGAGATTCCCTAGGGCAGGTAGGCTCGCAAACATTAAGCAACCTGACGAACATAACGATGGCAACCAAAATGGAAGTTTTAAGGCCATTGCTTTCTTATGACAAGATAGAAACAATTGAATTAGCTAAAAAAATAGGAACATATGAGCTTTCAACCGGGCCGGAAATGTGCTCTTTACTAGGGCCAAAGCATCCTGCAACTAAATCTTCCATCGAACTAATCGATATAGAAGAATCAAAAATAGACTTAAATGGAATGATGGGGGCAGCCTTAAACAAAATAGAAGACGAGGACCTATAAGAATGAAAGTATATCTTGAGAGGACAAACGAAAGCAAAGAAATCAAGGCGTCAAATGTCTCTGAACTTCTTAAGAAGCTAAGCTTGAATCCTGCTACAGTATTAGTTATAAAAAATAATACACTGGTTACAGAAACTGAAAAACTAAATGAGAAAGATGAAATAAAGATTATTTCTGTAGTTTCAGGCGGATAAAAATGCCATGCAAAAGATGCAAAACAAGCCCTGTAATAACATTGCAATCCGGAAACCAGCCCTGCAAGAATTGTTTCATTAAATATTTTGAAAAAAAGGTTGGAAAGACGATTCGGGAACACAAGCTTGTCGAGAAAAATGATAAAGTGGCTATTGCTGTCTCCGGCGGCAAGGATTCATTGACAATACTATCTATCCTGCATAATCTTTCATTAAGAAAAAAGGACTTTGAAGTCTTTGCTATATTGATAGATGAAGGAATTTCCGGATACAGGGACAAGACAAGGATTGATGCAGAGGAATTCTGCAAAAAAAATGATATAAAACTGAATGTATTTTCTTACAAGGATGAGCTTGGCGCCCCATTGGATGAAATTATTAAAAAAACCGGCATTTCTGGCTGCACAGTCTGCGGAATAATGAGAAGGTCAATGCTAAACATTGCAGCAAGAAAACTTGGCGCCACCAAGCTGGCAACGGGGCATAACCTTGATGATGAAGCCCAGTCTGTATTGATGAATTACATGAGAAATAACATGGAAGTAACAGCAAGGCTTGGCCCTATTACTGGCATAAAAAGAGACAAGCAGTTCATCAGAAGGATAAAACCGCTTTATTTCATGCCAGAAAAAGAAGTCACAGCCTATTCTTTCCTGAAAGAATTGCTTGGCAAATATTCAGAATGCCCATATGCCGACCAGTCGTACAGGAATGATGTCAGGGATTTGCTTAATGGATTTGAGCAGAAGCATCCCGGCACAAAATATGCAATTATCGCTTCATTCATGGAGATCCTGCCAACATTGAAAGAGAAATATGCACAAGAATCAGGAAAAATTAATCACTGCCCAAAATGCGAGGAGCCGACATCTGGAATAATCTGCAAAAGATGCCAATTGGTAGCGCAGATAAAAGAAAAACTGGCAAAATCATAACTATTGATTAGAAAATTTACCAGAATATTTCGCCTTGCCTTTCATCTCTAGCAGGGAAAGCTGGCAAATCCGAATGCCAGGCTTCAAGACCAATTTATTTGGAGAGATATTCTTTATTTCCAATACCTGCCTATTTGAGATTCCTGGCTGGATAAAGGATGCTGTTGCATGAACAAGAATCCCAAGTCTAGCAAACCTGCTTCTTCCAGATAATAATCCGCAAACATTCTCAGGCAGCGTAATCTTTTCATTAGTAATGCCGATAACAAATTCACCAGGCCTTATTGTTATTTTGCCTTTCTTTTGAACAGTGTAATCGCGGTACTCAGTATTTTCGTTAACCTCGACTTTCTTTCCTTTCTTCGAATAAACCCTAAATTCATTCCCTAATGTCAAATCTATAGAGCCTGGACCAACATTATTGCTGTTAAAAGGTTCTACCTTGATTATGCCCTGCTTCACTCTTCCTAGAATTTCATCCCTTGCCAAAACTGCCATTTTAAACTTTCCTCAAGCTTTCAACAACAAGCTTGATTTTATCTGATGCATAATCGATTTCATCTTTTGTTGTGTATTTGCTTAATGCCATCCTGATAGAGCCATTGGCTTCCTTTTCTGTCAAGCCTATTGATTTTAATGCATGAGATGGTTTAATTGCTTTTGCAACACATGCAGAGCCCATTGAAACTGAAATCCCCATTGAGCTTAGGTGCATCATAAGGTTCTCAGCTCCTATTCCAGAGAAAGACATATTCAAATTGCTGCAAATTCTCTTTTCCATTGAACCATTTATTTTACTGCCCTTTATTACTAACAGATTCTTAGCAAGCGCATCCCTTAATTTTCTTATATTTTCAACAGGCATTTCCAATCTGGAAGCTTCTCCTAATGCAGCTATGCCTGGAAGATTTTCTGTCCCTGGCCTTAGCCCTTGCTCTTGCATTCCGCCATGCATCAGAGGCTGTAATTTTATTCCTTCTTTAATGTATAAAGCACCTGTGCCTTTTAGGCCATGAACCTTATGCGCACTTATTGAAATAAGGTCTGCCATACTTGAATTTAATTTTTCTTTTTTGTAAGATTGAACTGCATCTGTGTGAAAAATAACTTCTTTATTTCTGCAGATTTCATAAATCTCTTTTATTGGCTGTATCGTGCCTATTTCATTGTTAACATGCATTACAGAAACGAAGATTGTATCTTTAGTTATTGATTTCTTTATGTCATCTGGATTAATTATTCCCTCTTTATTTGGATTTATGTATGTTACTTTGTAACCATTATTTCCGAGCCAGCTGCATGTGTCTAATACCGCATGATGCTCAAAGGCAGTTGTGATTATGTGCTTCTTACTTTTCAAAGCAATACCAAGAATTGCCAAATTATCCGATTCCGTGCCTGAAGATGTGAAAATAATCTCTTCTGAATTTGAACCTAAACTATTTGCAACTTTTTTTCTTGCATCCTCAAGCATATCTGCAGCATTCAATCCCCTTTCATGCAGGGAAGAAGGATTGCCATATTCCATCATGGCCCTTTCTGCAGCTTTTATTGCCTTATTATCTGGCTTTGTAGTTGCTGCATTGTCTAGGTAGGCTTCCATGTTCTAATCAGAATTTTCCCCTAATGTCATTATTACAGGCTTTTCCCTTACGAGAATTGAATGCTCATGCTGGGAGACCAAACCTTTTGACCTCTCAGGCAATTGGCCATAGCTATGTAAAATTCCTTCTCTCACTAAAGTTGGGAATGCTATTGCACTTCCAGGAATAGCCTTTTCCACCCATCTTTTTGCAAAAGGCAATGTCTTGTATTCCTTATTGACAAAATCTATCACTTTCCTTCCTATAGGATTTCTAGTTGGCCTTTTTGAGATGAGCCTGTAGATGTTTGAAACTCCGCCTTCAGTGACCTGGCCTTCACCATTCGTAGCAAAAGGCTCAATCGCAATAGTCTGGCCATTTGTTAATTTTGTCTTGTCTCCATTATCATAATTGGGGATGCTTATTCCGTGGTGGACAATATATCTTGCAATGCCATGACCTGAAAGGTTTGTTATTGATTGCAAATTGTAAGAATTGATAGTTTCCCTTATTACTTTTCCAATCATCCTCAATTCTGTGCCTGGAACGCAGAGCTTTATGGCTTCTGCCAATGCATCCTTTGATGCGTTTATTAATTCCTTATCATTGCCAATTGTTAATGCCGTATCCCCGACGGCACCATTGTAAGAAGCGCCAACATCTATCTTCAAAATATCCCCTTCATTGTATAATGTCTGGTCATTTAATGTGGGAGTATAATGCGCAGCTATATGGTTCAATGACAAATTAACTGGAAATGCTGTCTTGCCGCCTAGTTCCGCAATCCTTGACTCTATTTTTTCAGCTATCTCTAACAATGGAGTACCGGGCTTGGATATTTTTTTCCCATAATCCCTTGCTTCACCAGCAATATTTCCGGCCTTGAGCCAGTCTGAATAATCTTCTTCCATTATGGCTTTCCTGCTTCCATTTCTTATAAGTGTTATGGTTATATTGATTAAAAAGAATCAGCCCAACGCTTCCAAAGTATCCAAACCTTTAACTTTAAGATCCTGACCTAAGACCATCTTCATTAATTTGCGTTCACTTGGAAGATATCTTGCCGGCATTCTTTGAACCAAAGGCAAATTAGGCCTGTACCTTACAATAGCACGTTCCACCCAATACTTAAAAATTACATCATCCCTAATAGGTATGTTACCTTGCAGTTTTAGATTATCAAATTCGCTGTTAGTCAATGCCAAATTGAGCAGCAGTGTTGAATTTCTTTGGCTTATCCCACCAATATACTTATCATTTCTCATGGGAGTGATGTCTATTTCCTTGAGCATCTGCATTGTAACATATAGCGCACCTGTAAAATCGGCATTTTGTATTTGGCATTCATAAAGACCAGACATCCGCATGCTGGCATTCTTAAATACTGATTCTGAAAGATTGGATTCCCTGAATATAAATTCTTCAAGATTTGAATCATTGAATAATGAACCAGTGAAATTGCTCCTTAAAGAAAGGTTCCTGTATACCTTCTATGTCCCTATATTCATTTCTGAGAATACTGAATTAATGAGCATACTTTCCTTAAAGACACATCTTCTTATTTTTGACTTCTCAAATAAGGCTCCAGAAGCATCAGTATTGTTCATTAATACCTGCTCAAAATGGCAATTAGAGAAATCTGCTTCGCGCAATGCACAACCTGTAAAATTTATATTCTTAAAGTAAGAGCCCTTGAATGATGTTCCATTGAGAAGTTGTAATCCTTTCAGCTCTTTTTCACTGACATTCTCTAGCCAAACATATTGAAAATTTCTTGAAATCTTTGCTTCTGCTTTCAATCCCTGGGCTGAAAGCTTTTTCAGGGTTTGCATATCCCCGATAATCGGCTAAATATTTATAAGCTTTATCACGGTTTGATAGTTAAATGAAGGGTTTCATCCTACAGCAGACTTACAGGATAATCGACCAAAAGCCGATTGTTTGCCTATTTGGGAGACTAGAAAATGGGCAAAGCTTCCTAGCAGCTATAGATACAAAGCCATATTTCTTCATAAAAAAGGCGGATGAGAAAGCAGCTAAAGGCCTAAATGAAGTTAAATTCGAAATAGAGCAGACTAAACTGAAAGATTTCTCAGGGAAGAAAGTCTCTAAAATAATTTTAGAAAGTCCAAAAGAAGTTCCTGATTTGAGAAAAAATTTTGAGAAAAATGGGATAAAATGCTATGAAGCTGATATCAGGTTCGCTTATAGGATACTTTTCGACAAGGACATAAAAGGCTCTATAGAAATTGAAGGAGAATACGAATCATCAGAATTTATTGACAGAATATACAATAATCCAGGGATAAAACCTTGTGAATGGAAGCCGGAATTGAAGTTATTTTCCTTTGACATAGAAACAAACAGCGACGCTTCAATTATTTATGCCATTTCATTTATTACAAGTGGAGTGAATAAAGAAATATTCAAGGTATTGCTGAATTCAAAAGAAAAAATCCAAAATTCTGAATGCTTCGATTCAGAGCAGCAGCTTCTATTGGCTTTCCAAAATGAAGTTGTTAAAAACGACCCAGACATAATAACTGGATGGAATGTAATTGATTTCGATTTGAATGTAATCCAAAAAAGATTCAAGCATTATGGGCTGCCTTTTGTCATTGGAAGAAATAATGAAGAGTGCAAGATTAGATTGGAGAAAGGATTCTTTGAAACTTCAACTGCAAATGTACCCGGGAGGGTTGTAATAGATGCAATGGAGATGATGTCGTCCTCATTCATAAAATTAGATGATTATAAATTGGAAACTGCTGCAAAAAAATTCCTGGGAGAGAATAAATTAATACAGTTCAAAGACAAAAGGGCAGAAATAGAAGAATTATACAAAAAAAACAAGAAGCGCCTTGCTGAATATTGCCTGAAAGACTCTGTCCTGGTAATTGACATAATAAAGAAATCAAAAGTTCTAGAGCTGACAATCTTAAGGTCATTGCTTACAGGAATGCCTTTGGACAGGGTTTCAGCTTCGATTGCATCCTTGGATTCACTTTATATCAGAGAAGCAAGAAAGAGAGGGCTCGTATTGCCATCTGGCTCTTTCCAGGAAAAGACTGAAAGAATAAAGGGCGGCTATGTCATGGAATCTGTGCCTGGGATTTACAAGAACCTTATAGTCTTGGATTTCAAGTCCCTGTATCCATCAATAATCCGTACTTTCAACATCGACCCAACTTCTTATGTATCTAATGGCAAAGGGAAGAATCTTGTAAAGGCGGCAAATGGGGCTTGTTTTAGGAATGAAGAAGGAATCATGCCGCTAATCATAGAAAGATTATGGCACCAAAGAGATTTG
>JAHFJF010000027.1 GCA_023245975.1 archaeon | reverse complement strand
AGCGAGCATTGCATTATACAAAGCCTGCTTGGCTCCAGTTGTCACAACAATATTCTCAAGGCCATAGTTCATTTTATTTTCATATCTAAGCTTATTGCATATAGCCTCTTTAAGTTCAGGAATGCCGCCAGCAGGAGTATACTTCGTAAAATTCTCATCAAGAGCTTTCTTTATTTCTTCCTTAACTAAATCTGGGACAGGAAAATCTAGTTCCCCAACAGAGAAGTTTATTACATCCTCCCCATTTGCAATCATTGCCTTGGCTTTGGCATCCAAGAGCATGGTGGGACTGACCTCAATTTGTTTTGACCTATCACTGGTAAAGTCTTTTCTCATCCAAAATCAGATTTTTCATAGCAGCTTATATATTTTGCCTTTAAAGAAAAAACAACCATAAGCTTTATAAATAAGCTCTAGACAATACCATTCAGCAAAGTTCTAAGAACTAAACATATAGGAGTTAAGTAAAATGGCACAACAACAACCAATATACATACTGTCAGAGAATACTCAAAGAACTCTAGGCAGAGACGCACAAAGGAATAATATAATGGCTGCCAAGCTAGTGGCAGAGACTGTAAGGACAACTTTGGGCCCGAAAGGCATGGATAAGATGATTGTCGATTCTTTAGGAGATATTACAGTTACAAATGACGGCGTTACAATTCTAAATGAGATGCAGATTGAACATCCAACTGCTAAAATGATTGTTGAAGTAGCTAAAACCCAGGAAGAGCAGGTAGGAGATGGCACTACAACCGCAGTAATCTTGGCCGGAGAATTATTGAAGAATGCTGAACGATTATTAGACCAGGAAATTCATCCTACAGTGATTGTTAAAGGTTACAGGCAGGCTGCAGAGCATGCACAGATTTACCTAAACCAGATGGCTGAAAACCTGTCAAAGAATGATGATGCTACATTAAGGAAAATCGCAGAAACTGCAATGACTGGCAAGGGTGCTGAAGCTTCAAAGGAAAAGCTCGCAGACATCATTGTCACTGCAGTAAAAATGGTTGCTGATGGTAATTTAGTAGATTTAGAGAACATAAAGCTTGAAAAGAAAGTCGGCGGCGGAATAGAAGATTCTGAATTGATACAGGGAATAGTCCTTGATAAGGAAAGAGCCCATCCTGGAATGCCTAAATTAGTGAAAAATGCAAAAATAGCATTGATAGATGCTGCCTTGGAAATCAAGAGCACAGAAATAGACGCAAAGATACAGATTAACGATCCTTCCCAGTTGCAGACTTTTGTCGATCAAGAAGAAAAGATGCTAAAAGATATGTCAGACAAGATAATCAAGTCAGGTGCAAATGTTGTTTTCTGCCAAAAGGGAGTTGATGACTTGGTGCAATATTTCCTTGCAAAAGCAGGAGTTTATGTTGCAAGAAGGGTAAAGAAATCCGACATGGAACAATTATCAAGGGCAACAGGCGCAAGAATCCTAGGTAAGATTTCAGAGATAAACAAGGAAGACTTAGGGCAGGCAGGCTCTGTAGAAGAAATTAAGACTGGCGATGAAGAGCTGACTTATGTTCGAGAGTGCAAAAATCCAAAGGCAGTTACGATATTCCTTAAAGGAGGCACACAGCATGTTGTTGCCGAAGTTGAGAGGGCAGTAAAAGATGCTCTTGGAGATTTGGCAGCTGCATTGAAGAACGGCAAGGTAGTTGCTGGAGCTGGCGCAGCCGAGATTGAAGTTTCAAGAAAGCTAAGGGAATATGCAAACACATTATCCGGAAGAGAGCAATTGGCAGTATTGGCTTTTGCTGACGCCATGGAAGTAGTTCCAAGAACATTGGCAGAGAATGCCGGATTGGATCCCATTGATATGCTTACAGAACTTAAGGCAAAGCATGATGCAAAGCAGAAGTGGGCAGGAATTGATGTTTTCAAGGGTAAAGTTGTAGATGCCTGGAAGATGGGCGTAATAGAGCCATTGAAGATAAAGACCCAGGCTGTTAAATCTGCATCTGAAGTTGCTGAATTAATATTAAGAATTGATGATGTTATTGCAGGCTCTTCTTCAAAAGGCCCGCAAATGCCACCAGGAATGGGCGGAATGCCTGGAATGGAGTAATTTTATTTTTACTCATTCAAAACAAAATACAACCGTCTGTTATTTTTGCCTTTATTTTCAGTTTTAGTTATGGTTAATCTCTTAATTTCAGAAGTATTCTTCAAGTGAGTTCCGCCGCAGGCCTGCCTGTCAACATCTCCGATAGAAACTACCCTTATAGTTTGCAAAGATTCTGGCAGCATCATTTTCAATTTAAAGACCGAAGGAATTTCCATTGCCTTTTCTCTGGGCATGTTTTCAATCAAGACTGGAATTGCCTTCTTAATTGCATCATTTGATTTATTCTCAACTTCCTTAAGGATATCTGGATTGAAATTTTCTAAATCAAAATCTACACGAGATTTGTCTTCGCCTAATTGATTTCCGGTAATCAAGGCCCCGGTCATTGAATTTACAACGCCAGAAACAACATGTGCAGCAGTATGGTATCTCATCAGCCTGTATCTCCTGTACCAGTCAACTTCCCCTTTGATTTTATCTCCTGCTTCTAACCCTTCGTTATCAACTTCGTGCTGTATAGCTCCAGAGATTTTTTTTACGAATTTCACTATAAAATTACCTTTCGCAGATTTCAATAAGCCTTGGTCAGAAGGCTGCCCCCCTCCTTCAGGATAGAATGCAGTTTGGTCTAAAACAACAAATCTTCCATTGACTTCTTTAACTGTAGCCTCAAATTCTTTAAGGTAGCAGTCATTAAGGTATAAAGGCTCTTCCATGCTGGAGAAAGCAGTTTAGCCAGTTTAATAAAGCTTTTCAAAACATTTATAAATTAAATCGCCTAATTATTAGTTATATTAAAAAGAGGTAATTCAAATGCCAGAGCCACGAAAACCGATTTCTGCAAAAAAGCCAGTAGCCTTACAGAATACTACAACCATGCCAAGGGAGCATGAAAGGCCTGCTCAATCAAGGGATCATTCAGAATTCACAAAAGACAAGATAGTTGATATGTTCATAGAAAGCAATTTATCATTGCAGCATAAAGTAGCAGACTTATTGGTTGAATTAAGGGCATTGAACAAGAATGTCAATTCCATGGTTACTTTGTTCACAGAAGCTGGAGAGCACATCAAGAAAGGCAAATATGAAGACCCATTAATGGTCAAGCTAGATGATCTCCTTGAGCAAAACAAGAACATAGCAAAAGGGCTTCTGCTTTTAGAGAAATTCGTTAGGGAGAAGCAGGCTACAACAACAGCCTTTGCCCCAAGACCATTCCAGAAGCAGGAAGGTCAATAGTTCATGACTATAAAATTCTTGATTGATAACTTGCAGAAAGAGCAAGAGGAAACTATAAAGAAAATTCTAGAGGTAGTAAAGAAAAAGCCTTATCCTAATAGGGAGACAGAGCATTTGGCAATATTCGTGCATGCACTTTTCCAGGTTGCGCCTAAGACAAAATATTTCAGAGCGACAATGACAAAGCCAGAATTTATTCCACAGAGAACTCCTAACTTAGAGCAGAGATCAGTGCAGCAGGTAAGGGAAATAATCAAATATGCAAAGAAGCCATTGCCAATGCCACCCAAGCCTGTAAGGGCAGAAGCTTCCAACCTGTTGCCAGAACTTCCAATCAAGAAATTCACAGAAACGCCTGAAGCTACAACACAGGCACAAAAGTCAGAATATACAGTTTTAAGTTTCGACACCCCAATTGGCATTCTCTCTGACACAAAGGGCGAGAACAACAAGCCAGCATATACTGTCATCGAGCCTTCTGTCAATCTTGAGCTTGTATCAATGGTAAAGGAATTAGTAGAAAAAGATGTTAACAAGGATTACCACATATTGGATGACAAGGATTATCTAAAAGATAAATGCCTAAAAGCCGCGAAAAAGCTTAAAGCAGGATTTTCAGATGACATGCTGCCATCATTAAGGTATTTCCTTAAGAGGGATTTAACTGGGTTCAGAAAATTAGACACCTTTATGCAGGACTTGAACGTAAAATCAATTTATGTGGATGGATTAAACAAGCCTGTTGTGGTTGAAACATCCCAATACCCACGGGGGCAGACAAATATCACTTTTAATAATCCAGAAGATCTGAACGGCTTAATTAAAAAGATAGCAAAAGCTACCGGGAATGAAATCTCAGAAAACAAGCCTATTATAGAAACAGTATTTCAGGGTTTCAAGATACAGGCAGTATTGGGCATAGGAAATGCCGCTTCAAAATTAATTATAAAAAAGGTGATGGCATAGATGGATATCGAGCCAACAGAAGAAGAAATCCTTTCAGAAGCAAGTTTTATTGAAATGAAAGCTTATGTAAAATATTGCCTTTACTTCGGTTACAGCAAGCAAGAAATAACTAGCGCATTAAAAAATGCTGGCTGGAAAGATAATGAAATCTCAAAAGCATTTGCAGTAGTATCAGAAAAAAGAAACATCACACCACAATCCGTAAAAAGAGAGGAAATCCTGCCGCCATCACCAAATCAAGCTCCACCAGTAAGCCTAGTTTCAGAAGAAATAGAAGCCCCTAAGCCTTCTTCTTGAATATTACATTCTTAGCCAAATAAGAATTCGGTATAAGCATTGTATCACCTGATTTAAGCTTTAGTTTTGTTTCTATTAGGTCAAACTCAACAACTTCCCCCTCAATATTATTTATCTTTATCCTATCCCCTTTTCTTATGGCGCCTTTCTTGTGTATGAAGAACCCAGCAGTGATGTTTGGTATGAAATCCTTAAATGCAAGTATAACAAAAGCAACCAATAATACTACTATAACCCCCAGCAATATCTCAAGTATTGCTGTAGACAACCCAAGCTGGTTCAATGCAAGTATGACGCCGACAAAATAAACGATGTATTTTACTATCGAAGCAATGAACTCTTCCAGAGGGAACTTCATTCCGGCTGTAGCCAAAACCTTATCCAGCTCAAATCCATTCAACAGCCTTCTGACCAACTTCTCTATTATTATCCCTGCTATTATGCCAAATATTAGAAGAGCTAAAGCTGCAACAAACTTTATCATCAATGCAGTTATCGATATGCCTTCTAGTATTAACACCATCACTCCTAAACAGGTTTTTGCTTATAAAAAGGTTTCTAATTAAGTTAGAATATGCCTGGTATAAGCGCCTTGACTTCTCTAGAATACTCTTCATATTTATCTTTGAAATTGCGCTTTAATATATCCTCCTCTACTTGTATTCGATAATATAAGCTAGGCAGGAAAAATATGGCTGCCGCGATGGTTCCGAGCCATGTCTTGAAGAATATTACCCAGCCTAAGACCTCGAGTATTAACCCAGTATATCCTGGATGACGAACATATGCATAAAGCCCGTCTTTCTTTAGCTTATGGTCATGCATTATTTTTACATTGAACGTGAACAGCTTCCCCAATTGTAGCCTAGATGTTGTTCTGATTATCGCCCCAAAAAGAAATACTGCCGCCCCTCCAATCTCAAAACTAAAAACTCCTCCTCCAAAAGAATATAATTCAAAAGCAGTGACCGCGATTATAGAAGCCAAACTCAAGAGTATCATCATCAATGAATTCTTGTCATATGAAGTCCCGCCTTTCCTAAACCCAAAAAGCATCATAAAATAATCTTTAATCATATTTAGTAAGAGAACCTATCTGTTTTTAAGCCTTTTTCAGTACAGAAAGCTTTTATATATTCAGTGTAAGGCTGTTAAAAGATGGTTGACAGAAGAAAATTCTTAATAAATGCTGGCATTGTAGGTGGTGGTCTGGCAATAGGTGGCATTGGCACACTTGCATTCAATCAATATAGCAACTATCGCTTCAGGGATGATGGCTCAAGGATATGTGGGACTAATTTAGTTACATGGCGCAAGGAAGGTTTTTTTGAGATAAACAAGATACTTGAGAAACTTATGGGCCTTACAAACCATATTTCATTAGTAACGAGCTATTCAATGAGGTCTAATTATTCCAGGCGTATAAGGGAAGGCAGTGAGACACCATCATTGCAATCTCTTGAATATGCAATAAGGCAGATTAAAAGCCTCGGCTGTATGGACATAATGCTTAAGCCACATGTAAATGTAGAAGATGGCACAAGGACGCTAATATATCCGGGTGAAGATTTTTATAATATGTATTTCAAGGAATTTATATATCCTCTAGCAGAATTTGCAGAAAAGAATTCTGTCGAGCAATTATGCATCGGGACAGAGCTGATGCTTGCGGCCACAATAAGCCCAGGAGTTTTCGAGAAAGGAATAAATGGCATAAGGAAACGTTTTGGCGGCAAGCTAACTTTTGCTGCCTATGATTCAACAGCATCTTTTATTGATTTTTGGGGCATGCTTGATTTCATAGGTTACAACCATTACAATCCAGTAAATCCAGATAATCCAACGCTTAATGATATGGAAAAAGATTTCGCTCCAACAATATCATGGCTTGAGAATCTTGCCAAGAAATATTCGAAGAAAATACTTTTTACCGAATACGGGTGCACATCATTGGATGGAGGAGCAAAAATGCCGCCTACAAAAACAAGAAGGTACATGCGTAATAAACGTGTTGATTTCAATGAGCAGAATAATTATATTAAAGGATTTTACAATTCATATTGGGAAAAGTCATGGTGTCTTGGTGGCGATTTATGGTGCGCATATAATCCAGAAGAAATAGAAGAAGAATCTAGAAACTTAGATTACTATTGGCTGGGTAAGCCTGTTCAGGCAACAATAGAAGAGCGTTACTTTAATGATGCAAATCAGAATCTGCATTTCACAGAATAGTCAGTAATCTTCAGCGGGTATTACAATCGTACGATTATAATTGTAGATATCATTTGGGAAAAATACTACAAGCCCGCTTCTTCTGTTCTCTGCCCATGCGAGGGAATAGACTACATTTACAAGTACTCGTCTGTTCAAGTCTATTGTGCTAGTCCTATAAAATCCAGTCCTTTCATCTCTCAGATTGATGTAATCGTCTATACTTCCAGAACTAAAAAATCCAAGCTCCATTAATCTATTTGCAAATTCAATTGGATGATCAGACCTCATGCAACCATGCGATCCTTCCCTGATAGTCTTGTTGAATAATCTCATAAATGGAGTGCCGTGTATCATCTCACCCTCACCGCCATGTATATCATAAGCAACCCTTCCTAAAGGATTTTCAGGTCCAGGGATATACCGGAATCTTCTACCTACAACATTTTCCTTGTCAAATATCCATCTGCCGTCTACCAATTGCTGCATATTCTCTCTCAAGTGCCGATTCTTTTCCATGTCCTCTCTAACTTCCCTGGTTAATGAACCATCCGGAACGTTCCACCAAGGATTGACTATTATGTTATTGACATAACCTCTTTGCACATTTGTATGCCATTTAGTTGACAATAAGCCCCTATTTCGTGTTGCCCCAACAACAAGGTCCATCTCGAACTGCACTTTGCCATTGTTGTAATATCTAAATTTAAATTCAGGTATGTTAACGTAAATATGATTCTCAGAATCTCCCCTAAGCCTCGAATGTTGCCTCAACGCACCTTCCATTATTATTAATCTCTCTCTTGAAGGCAAGTTCAAGTGATTCAATAATTGCGAATCAATTGTGTCAGCATTATTTATCGCGTTTCCTCTCTTGTAATCCCTTATCGCTTGGACAGTATCATCATCCAATATTCCCGAGGTGAAATTATCTGGCAGGAAATTAAGCAGCATCAAGTTTCTTTGAATTTCTGATATAAGCTGAGTGTCGGGAGCGCTGCAGCTTGCATCTGGCCATAAGGTAACTCCCTCTTCCAATGAAAAATCTCCTAATTGTGATAAGGCAGAAGCTGTAGCTTCTCCTACCGCGCCATCCATGGGCCTTATCCTGTTTGATTTCTGAAACTTTTTTATTACAGCAACAGTCTCAGTATCAAAGCATCCCGGATTTTCTATCACTCGCAATCCTCCTGAATTTAAAAGAAGAACCTGGACTCTTGCTTTTCGTTCAATCTGGTAAGAATCATTAAGAGTTATCCTTCTTCTCAATCTTGTCCTTATCCTTGGAATTTCTGTTACTTCAAAATAATCTATCGCCTGTTGAAGAAGTTCTTTCTGTGGGTTTACTCTTAAATTTTGTTGTACCTGTTCTTGTGGATGCTCATCAGCCTTAGAAGGCAAACTCAAGGCAGCCATTAATGAGAATGCTATGCTTGTCCGCTTTATCAAGTCCGTTAATAACATTTAAGCAAGGGAGGTTAAAATAATTATATAAGCCTTGTGAAAAAGTTATTTTTTCTTGAACTTCGCAACGAAAAATCCTTCAGTATCATTGTCCTGCGGCCATATCCTAAGGCATTTTTTTATTTCACTGGAATAATGTTTCCCTTCAAATTCTTCTACCGCATCACCATGCTTAATTTCTATGCTTATTTTTTCAAGTTCCAATTCAGGATGCCTTTGCAATATTGCATCAACTACTCCTTCATCCTCTTCAGGCTCCAAGGTGCAGGTGCTATATACTAGTACACCATCCTCTTTTAGCATTGGTATTGCCGTAGACAATAATTGTTTCTGTATACCACACATTTTTCTTGAAAAGTTAGGATTCCACATTTCGATGGTCTTGAATGATTTTCTTATTGTCCCAATGCCAGAGCAGGGTGCATCAACTAGAATCTTGTCAAATTCCATCTCCTTGAACCATCTTCCTTCCATCTGTGTGAGAACTGTATTTGACACCCCGCAACGTTGCAAATTTAACGTTAAAGGCTTGAGCCGTTCCATTGCATTATCATTAGCAACTATCAAGCCCGTATTTTCCATCATTGCTGCCATCTGTGAAGTTTTAGAGCCTGGCGATGCGCACATATCAAGCACAATCTCATTTCTTTTCGGGTTTAAAACAATTGGCGGTATCATTGATGCTGCTCCCTGAAGATAGATATAACCCAAATAATGCTCCAATGTATTGCCTATCCCATAACCTTCTGTGAAGAAGCCTGTATCGCCCCATGGTATCGGCTCCAATTTCATTCTTTTTTTAATTTCCTGGACATTAGTCTTCAATGTATTTACCCGGACAGTCTTTCTTAATGGCTTGAGTGATGTTTCAAGAAACAAATTTATGTCAGTTAAGTTCTGATACCTCTCAACAAATTTCTCTTTCCACTTGGCTTCTTTCATTATTGAGCAATTGCCATAAAGTGTTAATAAACATTTCTTATTATTGAATAGAATCCAACCAAAAGCAAAGAGACCATAACAAAATTCAGCCATCCAAATAATGGGAAATCCTCTTCTATGACACAGCCTTGTTCGTCTAATGGCTCAGGGCAATATCCAACATATTCGGGATTTTTAACGCATGACCCTTGCCTTGTTTGTATGTAATTTCCTGCATTTCCAGGTTCAGGCTCGCAATCAGAGAAAGTCGTATCAAAACAATCCCATGCTTCTGCTCCGCAGCCAGCATGCCCTACTGGAACACCGGTATTTGGGTCTATTTCTCCTTCATAATTCCCTACCCATTGGTCTAGACAATCCCTT
>JAHFJF010000026.1 GCA_023245975.1 archaeon | reverse complement strand
AATAGACGAATCAGATGTTAAAGAGACACTAATAAAGAGGATTGATAAGAATAAGATATTAGTGCATGGAAAAACTGCATTGAAAGATATCAACAGGTTTTTTCACACCACAATTCCCGGAAAGCCGACAGATACAATCAGCAGCATAATTCTGAAGCAGATAAAACGCTTCCCCAAGCAAGGAGAAATAGTTACGATAAATAGAAATGACCTTTTAATTGTGGAAAAAAGCCCAAAAGAGATAATAAAGGTGGAAATTACCAAGAATTACGACTAAAAGGTAAGTTTTTTAAACTATTTGAATAAACAATAGCAAAATGACAGATTTGATAATAGCAGAGAAGCCATCTGCTGCATTGAAGATAGCTACATCATTAGCAGACTCCAAAGTAGAAAAACACCTCTACAAGAAGGTGGCTTATTATGAAATATCCCATTCTAACAAGAAATTAATCGTCGCATGTGCTGTTGGGCATCTATATAACCTGGCAGAGAAAGAAAAAAAAGGCTGGACCTATCCTGTTTTTGATATTGAATGGAAACCTTCTTATGATACCAATAAAACATCTGGATATACAAGGCCTTACCTAGAATTGATACAAAAATTGTCAAAAGATGTAAAAGAAATATATAATGCATGCGATTTTGATGTCGAAGGGGAAACTATCTTCAAGAACATACTCAATTTTTCCTGCAAAAAGAAAGATGCAAAAAGGATGAAGTTCTCTACAACAACAAAGGAAGACTTAACGAACGCATATGAACATCCATTGCCGCATATAGATTTAAAATTGGCAGAAGCTGGAGAGACAAGGCATTTCTTAGACCATTATTGGGGAATAAACTTGTCCAGAGCTCTAACATTGTCTGTAAAAAGTGCAACAGGCATGTTCAAAATTCTTTCTTCAGGAAGAGTGCAAGGCCCAGCTTTGAAAATGCTGGCCGAAAGGGAGATTCAAATAAAGAATTTCAAGCCGGTGCCATTTTGGCAGATTGAGTTATTAGCCAAAGAATTAAATGCATGGCACGAAGAAGACAAAATATTTGAAAAGCCTAAGGCAGAAGGAATAGCAAAGAATGCTTCTGGAAAAAAAGCCTATGTATCATCTGTAGAGAAAGAGCGATTCAAGCAAGAGCCGCCGCATCCATTTGACTTAACTGCATTGCAACTTGAGGCCTACAGGCAGTTTGGTATATCTCCCAAAGAAACACTTGCAACATGCCAAGATCTTTACATTAATTCTTACATCTCTTATCCTAGAACGAGCTCAAACCAGCTTCCAGAATCTATCGGGTACAAAAAAATAATAGAAAAATTATCCCATCAGAGTGAATATGCACAGCTTTGCAAAAAGCTATTGAAGCAGGCTTCATTGAAGCCAAATAATGGAAAAAAAACAGATCCTGCCCACCCGGCAATTTATGCAACAGGAGAAGTGCCTAAAGGTTTAGAAAGCAGCGGAAAGAAGATTTATGATTTGATTGTCAGAAGAATTTTATCAACATTCGCTGAACCTGCCGAAAGAGAATCTGTGTTTGTAGAGATTGATGTTAATGGAGAAAAATTCAATGCCAAGGGCGCAACTACGGTATACAAAGGATGGCATGAATTCTATGGGCCATATGCCAAATTTGAAGAAATAGAATTGCCCAAATTAGAAAATGGGCAGGAATTGCATGTTAATGAAATAAAATTACACGAGAAAGAGACTGCGCCACCAAAAAGATATACTCCTGCATCTGTAATAAAGGCTTTAGAAACAAGAGGGCTGGGAACTAAAGCTACAAGGGCAGAGATAGTGGATACGCTTTTCCAGAGGAATTATGTCAAAGGCACTTCGATTGAAGTAACAGACCTAGGCCTTAAGACAGTTGAAACTCTGAAGAAATATTGCCATGAAATCCTTGATGATAAGTTGACAAAAGATTTTGAAGAAGATATGGAAGAAATTAGGGAAGGAAAAAATAATGAAGAAAAAATACTTGCAAATGCTAGGGCATTCCTGACAAAATCATTAGAGAAGTTCAAGGCGAATGAAAAAAATATTGGGGAAGAACTTTCTGTAGCAACAAAGGAAACCATGGATAAAGAGAATCATGTTGGCAAATGTGACAAATGCGGCGGGGAATTGAGCATAAGATATTCAAAAAGGTTTAATTCACGATTTGTCGCATGCAAGAGCTATCCTGATTGCAAAAATACATTCTCATTGCCATTTGGGCTGCCTAAAGTAACAGATAAACTGTGCCCCGAATGCAATTATCCTTTGGTATTGATAATAAGGGCTGGCAAAAGACCATTTGACTATTGCATAAACAAGCAGTGTCCAAAGAAATTAGAATGGGTGAAGCAACAGCAGGAACTTAAAGCGAAGAATGAGGCTGCCAAAAATACAGAAACTCTTTCTACAGTGCCATCTTCAGTAACAAGAAAAGCTAAAAAACCTGAAGGCAAGGTCTTGAAAGAAACAAAACCATCAAAGAAAACAACTAAACGAAAGAAATCCTAAATAAGGGCGGAATCAAGCGCGGTCTTGCATGAACAATCTACATCAGCTATTTTTGGGATTACCCCTGAAATCAAAGTTTTTGCTTTTGAAACATTTTCTCCCATGACTTTTATCACTTCATCAAGAGTTACTGTGTGATCTGTTTTCCACACATCATAATCAGTTACCATTGCAATTGTCTGGTAGCATATTTGCGCTTCTCGTGCTAAAATTACTTCTGGAACCATTGTCATGCCGATTATATCAGCATTCCATGTCCTGTAAACATTGCTCTCTGCCCTAGTTGAGAATCTTGGTCCCTCTATAACTACGCAAGTTCCAGAACTTTTATGAGAAATATTTTTTTCTCTTGCTTCTAAAGACAATAAGTTCCTCAAATATTTGCATCCTGGCTCTGCAATTGAAATATGGCAAACTTGGCTGCCGCCATAAAATGTCTGCTCCCTTTTTGTAGTCCTGTCTATGAACTGGTCTGTGAATGCTAATTCTCCTGGCCTGTATTCTTCTTTCAATGAGCCTACTGCCGATGGTGCTAAAATATGGGTTACTTTCAATTCTTTCATTGCCCAGATGTTTGCCCTGTATGGGACTTCAGTTGGATTGAATGAGTGGCCTTTGCCATGCCTTGGAATGAAAACCAAATCTATTCCCTTGAATTTTCCGACAGTAACTAAATCAGAAGTCCTTCCGAATGGAGTATTTACTTTTATTTGCCTTGAATCTTCCAATAATCCGGAATCGTATAATCCAGAGCCACCAATGATACCTACTTTTACCATTTTATTTGGGATATTAGAAAGGTTTATAATATTTTGTGGTTAAAAACCTAAAGATGGCCGTTCCAGAGTCAATTAAAAAGATAAATGATTTTGTTTGGGAGATTCCAATTACTTATAAGAAAGGAATGCTGGTTCCTGCAAGAATTTATGCCTCTGAAAAGCTGCTCAAAGAAATGGATGATGGAGTTTTTGAACAAATAACCAATGTCGCCTGCATGCCAGGGATACAGAAATATGCTTTTTGCATGAGTGATGGTCACTGGGGATATGGTTATCCCATTGGTGGTGTTGCTGCTTTTGATGCAGAAACAGGCATTATTTCACCTGGAGGTATCGGTTTCGATATAAATTGCGGAATGCGTTTGGTTACAACTAATCTTACTTATGAAGATGTAAAACCAAAACTCAAAGAACTTGTGGATACACTATTCAAGTCTGTTCCAGTAGGTGTTGGGTGCAAAGGTTTTGTTAAAGTGGATAAAACTCAATTCAATGACATCTTGGTTAAAGGTTCTAAGTGGTGCATTGATAATGGATATGGCTGGAAGGAGGACCTGGAAGTTACCGAAGAAAATGGTTGCATTAAAGGTGCTGATTCTTCCAAGATATCACAACGGGCAGTAGCACGTGGCATAGACCAGTTGGGCACATTAGGTTCCGGAAATCATTATTTAGAAATCCAGGTAGTTAAAAAAGAAAATGTTTTTAATCAGGAAATTGCTAAAAAATTAGGAATTGATAAACCAAATCAAATATGCGTGATGATTCATTGTGGTTCTCGTGGATTTGGGCACCAGGTGGCTTCTGATTATCTGAAAGTTTTTGAAGTCGCCATGAAGAAGTATGGGATTACTGTTCCAGATCGTGAATTATCATGTGCTCCATTCAAAAGTCAAGAAGGACAAGATTATTACAAGGCAATGGCATGCGCTGCCAATATGGCTTTTGCGAACAGGCAGGTAATATTACATAGAATTAGGGAATGCTTTTCTCAGGTATTTGGCAAGTCTGCTGAAGATTTAGGCATGCATCAGATATACGATGTTGCGCATAATATTGCTAAATTCGAAGAGCATGTTATTGACGGGAAAAAGAGAATGCTAATTGTGCATAGAAAAGGTGCTACAAGAAGTTACGGCCCTGGCTTTGCGGAGTTGCCTGCGAAATATAAAAAAATAGGGCAGCCAGTAATAATTGGCGGTTCAATGGAAACAGGTTCGTATCTTTTGCTTGGCACTAATTCTGCATCTGAAACTTTTAATTCTACTGCGCATGGTGCTGGAAGAACGATGTCAAGAACAAAAGCGAAGCATGAAGTCGTAGGCGAGAAATTGCAAAAAGATATGGAGGCTAAAGGGATTTATGTAAAATCTGTCTCTTATGCTGGATTAGCTGAAGAAGCAGGCATAGCTTACAAGGACATAAATGAAGTAATCGATACAATAGATAAGGCCGGGATTTCAAAGAAGATTATTAGACTAATTCCTCTGGGAAATATCAAAGGGTAATCTATTTAAGCACGTGGTTTATTTTTGGTTAATATGAAAAAGGCATTGTTCATTATTGCGCAGACTAATTTTCGTGATGAGGAGTTGTTAGAACCAAAGAACATACTTGAATTGAATGGCGCTAAATGTTTTGTTGCAAGCATTTCAAAAGAAACTGCAAAAGGAATGCTGGGATTAGAGATTAAGCCTGATTTGGCAGTAGAGGATGTTAAAACTTCAGATTATGATCTTGTTGTAGTTGTAGGCGGCCAAGGAAGTCCTGGATTGGCTAATTATCCTGAAGTGTCAAAAGTATTGCATGAGGCAAAAGCAGCCGGTAAATTTCTTGCTTCAATCTGCCTTGGCGGGATAGTGCTTGCAAAATCTGGAGTTTTAAATAATATAAAAGCAACTGTTTTTCCATCACCAGATGCCGTTAAGTCATTAAGAGAGAATGGAGCGAGATATATGCCAGTAGATGTTGCTAGGGATGGAAAGATAATTACTGCCACAAGCCCGAAAGTTGCCAAACAATTTGGCCATGCTTTAGTAGATGCATTATTCAAAAATTAAAAACTTTTCTCGAATTCCCTTACATTCTCGGTCTTTCCAATGATTATCAGGATGTCATTCAGTATTAACTCTTCTTCAGCATGCGGGACCAATACCAGTTTGTCTCTTCTTTTTATTGCCAATACTTCTATATCATATTTTTTCCTAAGGTTCAAGTCTTTTAGAGTGCTGCCTTTTAGATCTTCAGAGATTTTTATTTCTTCCATTGAATAATCTGATGAGACTTGTATAAAATCTAGGATATTGCTTGAGACTAATTGGTGTGCGATCCTTATTCCGGTGTCTTTTTCCGGATAAACAATCTTTTCCACACCGATTTTTTCTATTACTTTACCATGCATTGCATTACTTGCTTTTACAATTATTCTTTTTGTCCCCATGTCTTTTAATACCATTGTTGTAAGAATGCTGTTTTGCATATCACCGCCGATTGCAACAACTACAACATCACAATTTGCAATGCCGGCTTCCTTTAATGCATCTGCATCGGTTGCATCAGTCTGCTTCGCGTGCGTTACAAAGTCTTTTAGGGCATCAACCTTTGATTCGTTTTTGTCTATTGCTAATACCTGGTAGCCTAGCTTCTCAAGAGTGATTGCTACAGAACTCCCAAACCTCCCCAATCCAATAACACCGAATTGCTTTATCATTTTATCCTACAGAGACTTCTTCTTCAGGCAGCATAACCTTGCCACTGCTTTTTTTTGATGCAAAGAATACTGCAAGAGTCAAAGGCCCAACCCTGCCAATGAACATAGTGATTATTAATAATACTTTCGCGAAATCTCCCAATAATGGGGTTATTCCTGTAGATAGGCCAACTGTCCCAAAGGCAGATACAACTTCAAATATTATTTTCAGTAGTGAGAATGATTCTATTGTTGAGATTTGTATGCTTATAAAGAAGATTAATGCAAGAGACAAGAAAAATATTGCTATTGACCTAGTTACAACCTGCCATGGAATTCTCCTGCCCATTATTTCAGTATGCTCTTTGTCTGCAATTGATGATGCAACATTTGCTAAGAGCACTGAGAAAGTTGTAGTTTTTATTCCGCCACCAGTACCTCCAGGGGATGCACCGATAAACATCAGCAGCATCAGGAAAAGCAGGCTTGCTTTTGTCATTGTGCCAATGTCTAAAGAATTGAATCCTGCAGTTCTTGAAGTGACAGACTGGAAATATGAATTTAATATTTTAGAGCTTAAACCGAAGCTGCCAATACTTAAACCATTCTGGCTTTCTGCCGCAAAAATAAAAATAGTCCCAATAACGATGAGAAATATTGTTGTAATTATCGCAATCTTCGAATGCAATGAGAATCTTTTTCTCTTTTTCCTTAATATGTCTGAAGCCTCCCCTAGCACTATAAACCCAAGCCCGCCAAATATGATCAGAAATGATATTATTATCAACACAAATGGGTCATGCTGAAAGATTGTCAGGCTCTTGAAACTTCCAAAAAGGTCAAAGCCTGCATTATTGAAGGCAGAAACTGAAAGGAAAATAGCATGCTTAACTGCATTCAACGGATTCATTATTGATGAGAATCTAAGGTATAGCAGGAATGTCCCCATGAATTCAAAAATGAGGACATAGCCAAAAATATATTTTGCGAAAATAATTATCTGGGCAAGATTAGGCTTGTTAAAACTTTCACCAAAGAAAAGGCGGTGCTTAAGTGTTATGCGCTTACCAATAACCAAGAAAACAAAAGTGGCAATAGCCATATAGCCCAAGCCGCCGATTTGAATCAATAAAAGTATTATTGCCTTGCCGAATGTGGAGAATGTCTTATTTACATCTACTGAGACAAGGCCTGTTACATCCGTTGCAGAGGTAGAGATAAATAATGCATCTACATAAGAAATACTATATTCTTTTTGTTGTGATATCGGGAGATAAAGCAGAAGGGATCCTAGAAGTATAATTACTGCAAAACTTATTACAATCAGGTGTACTGGATGGAATCTCTTTTTAAGCAGCTCTTGAGGCAGGAAATCAAGCATAATACAGTTTTAGCAGTGATATATAAAAATTCTACTACAAAGCTTTTTAAATTAAGGAATATCGCTCAATCAAATGAACTTCAGGGGCAAAGTAGTTGTAATTACTGGTGCATCATCCGGAATAGGCAGGCAACTATCCACAGATCTTGCATTGCATGGAGCAAAGCTTGCCTTAATTGCGCGGAGAAAAGAAAAACTTGAGGAGACACAGCGGCTTTTGGGGAATGCAGAATCCAATATTTATATTTGTGATGTTTCGGATGCCGACAAAGTCCAAAAAACGATTGTTAAAATATTAAATGACTTCAAGGCAGTTGATATCTTGGTAAATAATGCTGGATTTAATGTCCAGGGCGAATTTGAAAAGGTCCCTATCAAGGAAATAAATGATATAATGTTGGTAAACTACAATGGTGCGGTTAATTTAATAAAAGCAATTCTTCCCAGTATGCTGAAGAACAGGCATGGACGCATAATTAATGTATCTTCTGTTTCAGGATTGGAAGGAGTGCCAAACTCTGCAGCATATTCGGCAAGCAAGTTTGCCTTGATAGGGTTATCCGAATCTTTATATTTTGAGCTTCGAAATAAAGGGGTACATGTCTCTGTTTTCTGCCCAGCAAGGACAAGGACTGAATTTTTCACAAACAATCCCTCTTACCAGAATACTTCCTACGCCAATGGCAAAATGAAAATGATGGATGTTAAATTTGTTTCGAGAGCCATACTAAAATCTATTGGGAAAAAAGAGTTTATGACTGTTGTGCCACTGCAAGCAAAATACCGGATAAGATTAAAAAATTTCCTTCCTGGCTGTTATATGTGGATAAAAAGGAAAATACTTGAGAAAAGATTGTATAAATTATGATCTCTTTGTAAATAATTCTTTTTTGCTTCGGAATACTTAAATAGTTCATTCGCCAATATCTTTTTGTGGAAAAGAAATATTTCACAGTTGAAGAGGCGAATGCCACCCTTGAAACAGTCAAGCCAATTATTGAAAAAGTTGCCGGCATAATGCAATGCATTGAAGAAATAGAAGGAGTGCAAATAACATTTGATGATGATTTCATGTCCTATTTTCATATGATAAATGTTTCTGAGCAATATTATAGGCTTTCATTTGAGCTGCACAAGGAACTAAAGAATCTTTTGATATTAGGCTGCATAGTTAAAGATCCCGGTCTTGGATTAATTGATTTTTATTCTAAATTCAATGGCAGGGAAATATTTCTTTGCTATTCCTTAGGTGAAGATGAGATTAGTTCTTGGCATGAATTAGATACTGGTGCTGCTGGAAGAAAGCCGATATCCATGCTGCAATGAACTGTAAAATTAATCGTTGCTGACTCTTGGCGCAAGAATAAACCCTAATTTTAATTTGTCTAGAACTAAAAATTCTATCCTTAATGGATAATCGTTTCCAAACTGCAACACTGCCGTATCTGCTACCTTGCAGCCTGCCACCATTTTCTTCAAGTATTCAATAGAATATTTTGAGCTTGATTTATCTTCGCTTAATTCAACCAAAGTATCTGCGCCAGACAAGTCTACTTTTGCATCCGAAAGGTTACTTTCGCACTTGACTGTGAACTTGTTAGGCTCAGCAACAAATGCTACAGATTCTGCTATAACATTCATGTCTTCTACTGCCTCATCCAATTTTGATGATGGCAACTCAACTTTTGCTGCATATGACAATTTTGGAATATTTACCTCATTTTCATCTATGTTCAACAATGATAATGTGAATGAGCGCTTTGTATCGCCCACTAAATCAACATTCAGCCTGTTCCTGTCTTCATCCAAGCTTAACTGCACTGCATCTGTAGGCTTTGATCTTTTTAAAATTGCTTTTAATCCTTCCAATGATACAGATAGTGAGACTGGCTTCTTAACATCGTATTCGACAAATGCAGGAGCCAATAATTTGAAATCCACCATGGCGACATTTGCAGGATCCATTGATAGTAATTCTATTTTCTCCTTGCTGACTTTCAAAGTTACTTCATTAACCAACTCAGAAATGATGTTTATGCTTTCCTTAAGCAATCTTGGTTCTGCGAGGAGTAATTTCATGCTTCAGTTCGTAATCTTAATCTTATTTATATGAATTGTGGTATTTTAGAATTAGTTTAAGCATAACCCATTGATCTTAGCCTGAACAGCTTGAATGCAACTACGAAAAGCCAAATGCCATATGCACCTAGGACAACTCCCAATACTACTGGTGGAATTGTTA
>JAHFJF010000128.1 GCA_023245975.1 archaeon | reverse complement strand
ATTAACGTCTTGCCTTAATCCAAGCGGTCCTAAAACTTTGTCTAAAAGGTAAGATACTGGGAAATCTCTTCTTCCGAGTTCATCGAACCTACTGCCTTGAAAGTGGGTTATTTCAGCAAAACTATGATGACCCAGATGATGAGGAAGATATGGGCCTGTTAACCTTTTGCCTATAACTGTATGATGTCCATTAACTATCCTTATTGTACCATTTTCTTTTATTACCTGCATTTTTTCTTCTCCAGATTCCGCAGATGAAAAACGAGGCTCATGTGCAATTATATCTAAGTGCGCATAGTGTGTTTTAGGATCTTCTCTTCCACTGCTTCCAGCCCTTCCTCTTATGCCGCTTTCAGAATCTATTTGGACTCTAAATCCATGATCGTAAAGCTCATCTTCCCAATCTTGCCGAATATTAGGTCGCTCATCAGTATCTGTAACGCTAATGTACATTCTTTGCGGATTATGGTACATGTCAACTTGCACAGGCAGCCTTAATTCTCCGGCAATTTCGCCGTTTCTCCCAGACGAATAGGTTACCAATAATATTCCAGACTCAAGAACAATTTGATTTTGGGCATTTATAGCTTCATCCCCTGGTCTCGCTTGTAATGCACTCATCATCTGCCTAATCCTTTCTGTTAGTTTAATCTGTGGCATTTTTAATAGTAACTTAAATTTACTTCCAATAAATCTAGTATAGTATTTAAATATTGCGCTTAATGTATTCTAAAAATTTATTTTATTTCTGCTTTTGTCATTGGAAACAACAGAACATCTTTTAATGTTCTTTGATTTGTGAGTATCATGACCAGCCTATCAACTCCGATTCCTAAGCCGCCAGTTGGAGGCATTCCCTGCTCTAACGCTATTAAAAATGGCTCGTCTAATTTCAAATGCGGATTATCGGTACCTTCCCTCTCTATTTGGTCAACTAGCAATTGCCTTTGATAAACGGCATCATTCAATTCCGTATATGCATTCCCGATTTCCATTCCGGCTGCATATGGCTCAAATCTTTCAATAAGCTCGGGATTGCTTCTATGCACTTTGCAAAGGTTTGTTGATTCGGCAGGATGGTCGATAATAAACACCGGCTGGACCAAATTTGGAGCGACATATTCATCAAACAAGGCTTCTACTATTTGGCCTTTTGTCATTGCCTCAAAACCGGGAACATGGATGTCCCCACGCGACCCGATAGCAGCTTTTAACTCATCTTCAGAAGCCCCGTATAATTTTAATCCTGTCACATCTCTAACTGCGTCATACATTGAAACTCTTTTCCAGGGTGGGGTAAAGTTTAGTTTATCATCCCCATATTGAACAAGAGTTGAGCCTGCAACTGCTTCAGCCATTGATGCGACAATTCTTTCAGTAAGATTCATCATGTCCCTATAATCAAAATAAGCCCGATAGCATTCCATCATTGTAAATTCCGGATTATGGCTTCTGTCAATCCCTTCATTTCTGAAATTTCTTGCAATTGTATAGACAGCGTCTAAGCCCCCCACAACAAGCCTCTTTAAATAAAGCTCTGGAGAAATTGAAAGATAGTAGTCCCTGTCTAAAGCGTTAACATGTGTCAAGAAAGGTTTAGCAGACGCCCCTCCATAAACTGGCTGCAAATATGGGATATCAACTTCCAAAAATCCTTCGCCATCAAGGACTTGGCGCATGGCCGAGACTGCTTTTGATCTTTTTAAAAAAACTTCCGCAACACCAGTATTAGTAAGCAAATCCAAGCTTCTTAATGCGTATCTTAATTCAGGATCCCTTAATCCGTGATGCTTGTCTGGCAATGGCCTTAGGGCTTTAGATAAAAAAGTAACCTCTTTTGCACGAACAGTGTATTCCTGTGTTCTTGTCCTGAATGTTCTCCCTTGAACGCCAATAAAATCCCCTAAATCAATCAAATCCAGTATTTGTGCAGAATCTCCCAATTCGTTTAAATTAAAATAGGCCTGTATTCTTTTCCTTTGGTCGGTTAGATCCATAAACCATGCCTTACCCATTTTTCTTTGGGCAGTTACTCTCCCGGCAATTTTTACCTCGAGCCCTTCTTCCTGGCTTTCAGCTAGCTGCGGCAACCTGTGTGTAGGTGTATAAGAATGAGGAAAAGGGTTAATGCCCAGTCTTCTCAGCATTTCAAGTTTTTGAAGCCTAGCCTGCAACTGATCTTCAGCCATCACGTTTAGGTAATAAAGGTAGATTTTTAAAGGTTTGTTTTCACCCGCGTCTTTGCAGGCTTATGAATAACTAAATGCATAATTTTTTAAAATGATAATAATTACCAAAGCTGTGAAATTGTATGGACAATAAGATTAGGCTTGCATATTTTACCTCATTCAGGGAGATTTTTCTTGATGAACAGGTTAGTAGAACTGTTGTAGATCCAGATACTAGGGAAAATTATGGATATAGAACAGGAAATTTAGAAGCAATGGCGCTTGACTTAAAGAAAGGCGAGAGCGATTTTGCAAGAGCTTTTGAATTGACAA
>JAHFJF010000127.1 GCA_023245975.1 archaeon | reverse complement strand
TTCTCTGGATTATTATTACAACAGGGCCCGCGGCCAGACTCTTCTAAAAACAATTTTGAGGGTAATTGCCAATGAAGAACTAAGATTAAGCGAAATTGCCAAAAAAATCTACAGGAGCGCGCCCGTGACAAAAAGCATAATTGAAAGACTGATGGATGTTGATGTAATCTGCAAGAAAGGCAATAAATTTTATTTTACAGACAACACATTGCGCCTTTGGCTGAAGTTGACTTCTCACGGTTATGATTTTGATGAAATTCCAGATGGCAAAATTTTGGAAGAGGCAGCGAAGGAATTATGAGAAAAAATAAGATTACATTGGGAATTGCAATGGTTTTGATAGCTGCGCTTCTGCTTCCAGCTGTCAGCGCATTTTCAGTGTTTGGACTGAGCCAAAATAACATTTATTTCATCCTGGTAAACACTGCAATAATCGGATTCATACTTTTTGTAGGGCAGTCATTGCTCATTGGAGAAAAGCCCGGAAAAGAGAAGACGGTTGTATGGCTTGTTGTGGTGATTGCGTCATTGATACTTGCATGGAACTATGGAAACTCCAACTACATTTGGAAAAGCGGGCCTATTTCATACTTATTCGATTTCCATGTATTGGGAAATTCCCTCATAATTACTGCTATTCTATACTTGATACTGGCGTACTTGAAAGTCAATGAGAAAATTGCCAAATCTCCACAGGGCACGGCAGGTTATGTTGTATTATTATTCGCTGCGTCTGTTTTGATAGCAATAAAATTGGCTGGAAACCAATGGCTGTGGAACATTCCAATAGCAGGACCAATTTACAGTTATTTATTTGTTAAAGATTCAACAGGCTATGGCGGAATATTAAATCCATTCGGGCCTGATTACAGGATGTTTGTTTTGATAGGGTCAATGGTTGTGTTTTCATGGTTCTTCCTGGAATATCTCAAAATTGGCGCGCAGAATAAGCTGCTTGCCTATGCAATGGCATTAATCATTGCCGCAAATCTTGCAAGCAATGGAGTTAGCACGAATACGATAATAAAAGTTTCAGAGATATTCACATTTTTAATTTTAGGAACTCAACTATCTGCAAATTTCACAAAAAAATGGGTCGGATGGGTGATTGCTGCTGTGCTGGTTATTTGGATTTCCCATATACTGTTTGGCGACAGAGGTGTTGTTGGCGGGGCAATTCCTGTGGCAAAAGGAGCTGGAATATTACTCACACTATTAGTTATGGCTGTCATATGTGCTATAGCCGCGGTGCAAGCTTATAATCGTAAATATAAATCATCAGCAGTGTGGCTTGGAGTAGCGTCAATCATATTCCTTTTAGTTTTTGGTGTCCTTCCATTTTTGTTTAAGTTGATAGGTGGTGCATAAATGGCTGAAATTAGAGATATCCTAATAGCGGCATTAGTTTTCATTGGTGGCTTCCTACTCTTAAACGGAGCATCATACATGGTCGACGGGCCAAATATATTTTCATCTGACTTGGCTTCATCGCTGGCTTCGTCAGTATGGCCAATGATTATTGTTATAGTTGCCGTAATAGGTTTGATTATTTACGGAATATCCAAATCGAATAAGACATGGGAGTTTAAAAGATTATTTGATACGTACAGGAGATTATTCAGAAATAGGGCAATGGATGAATTGGACAGGGTTCAGAAAGGATTATCATGGCGCAAGAGAAGGGCTTTGCCGGACAGACTGCCTGAAGTCCTCAAGGAGAATATAGTTTATTTATATTCCCTCAACAACTATATAAAAAGATATTACATATGGCTTGTAAAATCCGGCCAGGTAACTCATGCAGAACACGAATTTAACAAGGTATGGGAATGGATAAAACCATATACATACTATTTCGGAAACTATGATGCCTTACTTGATGATATACATAAATGCAGAAATGGAGGCACAATTGATGTACCGGATAAAGATGGGAATATAATTGGAAGAGCTAATGTGGGATTATTCCCTGCTATTGGGGAATTTTGTGAAACAGTGAATGATGCTTCAGAATTTCTCGCTGCTGTAACTGGCGCATACCGTGCTGCTGCTGGCACCGGTGGTATTCCTGCTCCTGCTCTTAATGTATTAATGGGTAAACTAGACGATGTGACAAAAAAATTAACCAGTGTTTCTGCTAAACTGGAAACTTCAATTTCTTTCCTGGAAGACCGTGCAAAAGCTTATGGAAATTTCCAAATAATAAAATCCTGGATGTACCTCGTATGTGACCAGGACAATCCTTATGGTGAACAGGAGCATCAATATCTTACAATTCCTCGAGGAACTGACCTTATTGATCAATTTGGAACGCATGATACTGCGCAACATGAATATGAACTAGAAGTCAATATGTATGGTGAAGTATTGCATGATGTAAATTCCAACAAGAATCAGTTTTATGATACTTTGCCGTTAACGAGAGGACACAGAATAAGAAGAGTTGCTCCGCATGAAATTCTTGCAAATCCGCCAAAGATTAAACCTTTAAGTCCTCCCTTTGACA
>JAHFJF010000126.1 GCA_023245975.1 archaeon | reverse complement strand
CAAGAAAGGCATGCCCGGAAACTGGCAGTTTAAAGAGCTTAGAAAAGCCCTGCTGAAGCAGGAAGAGATTCAAGATATGTCAAGAGAGATTATAGAGGATGCAAAGCTGAGAAAAGATGGGTTTATTGAGATTGAAAGGCCATGCTCTACAATTGTTCAGCTTGGAAGTTTCAGGATTGTAATCACAAAGCCGCCATTTTCAGATGGATGGGAGATAACTGCTGTCCGCCCGGTAAAAAAACTAAATTTGGATGATTACAAATTGAGCGATAAGCTGATGAACAGAGTGGCAGTACAGGCAGAAGGGATGCTGATTGCAGGAGCTCCAGGGATGGGGAAAACCACTTTTGCGCAGGCGTTAGCGGAATATTATGCTTCGCAGGACAAGATTGTAAAGACAGTTGAAGCTCCCCGTGATTTGATTTTGCCAGAGAGAATAACGCAGTATGCCATTTCATACGGCGATGCGCAGGAAATTCACGACATCTTATTGCTTTCAAGGCCTGATTACACAATTTTTGATGAGATGAGGAACACAGATGACTTCAAGCTTTTTGCTGACTTGAGATTGGCAGGAGTTGGAATGGTTGGAGTTGTTCATGCCACTTCACCAGTTGATGCCATACAAAGATTCCTTGGAAGGGTGGAGATGGGAGTTATTCCCCAAGTAGTTGACACTGTTATATTCATCAAAAATGGGTTCATCAACAAAGTTCTTGCATTGGAAATGACAGTAAAAGTTCCTTCTGGAATGACAGAGGCTGACTTGGCAAGGCCTGTTGTTGTTGTGAATGATTTTGAGACTGGCAAATTAGAATATGAAATTTACAGCTATGGAGACCAGACTGTGGTCATACCTGTGTGGGCTTCAGGAAGAGAAAAGCCAGGAATCCACAAGCTTGCCGAAGCTACGATACTGCAGGAATTCCAGAAATACTCAAGAAATGTTGAAGTTGAGATGCTGTCAGACAACAAATGCATTGTCTATGTGCCTGATGAGGATATCGCAAGGATAATCGGAAAGCAAGGCACAAATATAACAAGAGTGGAAGAGAAGCTGGGAATTGGGATTGATGTCAAAAGCATTGAAGAAAAATATAAGGAAGCGAATAATACAAAAGGAACTGCAAAGGAAGGAAAAGAAGTTCCATTTGAGATGAATCACAAGAAAAATAACTTGATGATTGAGCTTGGATTGGAAATGCAAAACCGCGATGTTGACATTTATGTTGGAGACGAGTTTATCTTAAGCGCAAAAGCAGGCAAAACCGGAGTTATAAAAATAAAGAAATCAAACAATATAGGAAGAAGGCTAATGCAGGCTTTGCAGAATCAAGAGAAGATACGGATGATGATTTAGCTGCTTGAATTTAAGAATTTTGCAGCTTTCTCTGGCGGCACTATGTTTATATGGTTACCAGACCCAATTTCAAAGCCAGCTATCTTTGTTATTCTGGGAGTAATTTCAAAATGCCAATGATAATATTCTAATGCGCCATTATTTAATGGTGTGGTATGCAATACCATATTGTAATCAAAATGCGGCAATGCCTTTTGCAATTTTCTAAAAACATCCTTAACCATAATGGCCAAAGAAGTAACCTCATCGGGACTTATAAAAGTATAATCTGATTGATGAGTTTTTGGCACTATCCATGTTTCAAAAGGAAATTGAGAAGCGAAAGGTAAGAATGCAACGTAATGAATATTCTCAGATACTACCCTGTTTAGTTCCGATGCTATGCCATGCCTGTCTCTTGTTTCAAGTTCCTGATTTACCATATCACAATATACACAAGCTCCTTTTCTTTCAGAATATGTTTGACCTAAAAAATATCTTTCAGCTCCCTGCATCTCTGAATCTAATCTTTGCATATGAACCGGAGAAGCAGTTAGTTGTGAATGAGGGTGTTCTAGCGAGGCTCCAGCTTCACTCCCTTTATTTTTGAATATTAACACATTCTCCAATCCTTTATCACTATGATGAGCTACCAATCTGTCCCTGTACATCCAAAGCATCTCGCGCACTTGATCTGTTGCTCTCATATGAATATCTTGGCTATGAGATGCTGTCTCAACAATAACTTCATGAGCCCCATACGCCGGCATTCTAACAAACATTCCTTCATTTACAGTAGAATGGTGTTCATCTATTCTTGCGTCTAATGACAAAGCAGGAAATTTGTTTGGAACAGTGCGGGCCCACCATACACCGTCTCTGCGATAAGCTAAAAGTTCAGGAGGAGTTAAATTCTCATTACCGACGCATAAAACACATTTAGAATCGTAATCAGGTGGTGGCTCTTTTCCATTATTCATTGAAAAATTATCAGGCCTGTTACTCCTATTGCCAGCAATATTAACCCAAATTCCCGTTATAGGATCTTGTCTTAATTCTGAGTAAATCATTTATAAATCATCCACCTTTTTCTATAAATCTAAAATTACTTCTTTATATACTTTATGTTAGAAACCAAGAAAATATAGTTTAAGACATAAATAACGCATAATTTATATACTAGTTATGCACTCAGTTCTCATATGATAAACCTACAAACCCGAGGACTAGTGCTAAAATGGA
>JAHFJF010000025.1:5145-10114 GCA_023245975.1 archaeon | reverse complement strand
TTTTAGTTATTACTATTTGCAAACACCAAATCAACCCAGTAGTTTGAAGATTGATAAGTAGAAGATGGAAATCCTCCTGAGCCGTATACATAGACGCCGTTGGTACCGGCCGGTGCGTGTAATGGAATATTATCTACTCCTGCTGTTGCAAAGTAGCTTATGTCAAATGCATAATTGCCGCTTGCCGTATGATATGAAGCGATATATTGGGTGTTTGCTGTAATTGGAATTGGCGATGCGAATGAAGCCTGCTGCCATCCTTGCTGTGTTTCATTGGTGAATAATACACTGCCCAGAAGCGCTCCGGTGCTCGTCCAGAGATTGCCCACATGAGGCCCGATATTAGTGCTTCCTTTATAGAAACGAATAGCATTGATGTATCCTGCAAAATCTGAAGTGAAGCGCACGCCAAGCTCTACTGCATTAGGGTCGGCAACTGCCGGTATGCTAGGATTTGATGCAGGATTGAAAAGAGAAAATGTTTGGCTTGAAGATTGAACTGTTACTGTAACAGGCGTGCTTGTTGCCTTGTTGCCTACTGCATCTCGCGCAACAGCGATAAGTGTATGTGCACCAGTTGATGCGCCAACAGTATTCCAAAGAATTCCATACGGGGCTGTTGTATCTTCTTGATCAATGTTTGCGCCGTCGAGCAGGAACTGCACGCCAACTACCCCAATATTATCTGAAGCTGTTGCATTGACATTTATTATTCCCGAAACGTTTGCCATATTAAGTGGAAATGTTATAGTCACCGAAGGAAGTATTGCGTCTGTTGTGTATGCTACATTGTATGTGCCTGTATCTGAATAAAATTGCGTATAATAAATTCCTTTTACCAAAGCAGTCTTAAATGAAACATCAAATCCGTTGCGCTTTACTGAAGTTACAGATTTATTGCCGAAAGCTGTTGGAATTAGTGTGTTGATGCCCCGCGCGCGAGAGTCTTGTAAAATGCTGAATGTAAGCGTGCCTGATATTGTATTCCACGATATGTTGCTAAAAGAAGAAGCAGTTTTTCCATCAAGCCATTCAAGAGCTTGTTTTGCCGATATGACTGGCACGCCACGCAAGACTGCTGAATTAACAACAGCGTCCGAAGCTATCATCGCATTTGATCCCTGCGTGTTGTAATCCGTGTGCGCGTTCACAGTAAACATTCCGTAATATCCTTTGGCTCCGAGTGCATTATCAAGAAGAGTATCAACATGGAGGGGAAATGATTCACCTGACTCGTCAGGCATTTGCGTCGTCGCCTGATATGAGTCAATAGTGTTCCCGTTTCTGTCGGCAAAACGCATGGGGAATCCTGATCCGGTAAACATTCCCGGGCGATCTTTTACCCATGTGTCTGGCCAATAATAGTAATTAGTATCAAACCTGATATTGTGGGAAGTTTCCACTTGAGGCTGCGAGTCATAGTCGCTCCATGTGCCGCAGTGTGTGCGTATAGTCTGTGGCGCGGGCACGCTCGGTAAAGCACTTGAGAATGCCGCAAGGTCATTAGTATAAAATCCGTCGAGAGTTGCGTATGTCCAGTCCGCGCAGTTTGTGAGTATATGGCTTGCGATTTCAAAGCCGTTGGCAACAAAATCTGCTGCCTGCGCGTCGCTGATTGGTGTTGAAGCATAGATGTAAGATGTGCTGCGTATGCATTGCCAGTCAATTACCGAGCATCCAGGGGCGCTTGCTGCCTGATACTGCTGAAATCTTCCGACAGTGCCGCCGTTGCCGTGATCATCACCGGTCATTATGATTGCCGCTTTTCCGTTTCGTGGAAGATACCAAAAGTGCGGAAGCGGCTTTTTTGTAGACATCATAAAATAAATCATATTCACCAAAAGCCGCTGTGATTCATCAGCTTGCGGAATCTGGATGTTTGTAAAGTCCACCCAATCCGGCTGCGGATCAAAAAGTGCATTACCGAAAAAAAGATCCGGAGTACGTGTCAAAGTGTCTCCGACTCGTCGCTGTCCGGCCCATGCAGGGTTGCCTTGTCTGGTGTAAACGACAGAGCGCGCAAGGTCAAAGAGAAATGCAGCAGCATGCCCTCCTAAACTTCCTACTGCATTAAGTGTAACTGCAGGGGCGTTGAGCGACGTGCTCTGATTCAAATAGAGTGTTGCAACGATCGCAGCTCCGCTTGGATTATAAAGATTAGCCGTACCATGGAATTGCAAAGGAACACCAACTATGCCCTGCCCAGGTTGGATAGAATTATTCACCATAAAATATTTTTCAGCAACTGATGTGTTTTGTGCAGTGATGCCAAGGAGTCCTGACAGCTTAGAATCCGGATACATGGCAATCAAATTGCCGCCTCCATTTACCCAATTTGTAAACATGGAAGCCTGCACTGCATTAAGAGGCATCTGCCCAAGAATCACAACATCGTAGTTGGCAAGATCTATCAAAGTGATATTAGAAATATCTACCATGTGGTACATATTAAACCCTTCTGCAAGAAGAATTTCTTTATAATATCTTGTAAAAGGATTACTTGCTGCCGTTACGATGAGAATCACCCCTCCTGATCCTTCCGGTTGCGGCACGATATTATTTACAGTCACAGTAAACGGCGTGCTGGTTGCGCGGTTACCTGCCGCATCACGGGCCACTGCAAGAAGTGTGTGCACCCCGTTAGATGCAAGGGTTGTGTCCCACATTATTAAGTACGGAGATGATATGTCTTCTGTACTCAGATTGGCTCCGTCCATCTGAAACTGAACGCCCATAACACCTACATTGTCAGAGGCAGTGGCGCTTACAGCAACTGCGGAACCAAACACCGTAGAGCCGTTTACCGGAGCAGTCATTGACACGGTAGGATTTGTGGTGTCGGGCGGAGTTGGCACAGTACTGTTTTCAAAAACCAAATCAACCCAGTAGTTTGAAGATTGATAAGTAGAAGATGGAAATCCCCCTGAGCCGTATACATAGACGCCGTTGATGGTCGCAGGAGCATGGAGAGGTGGATTATTCAGAACCTTATTGAAGTAGCTTCTGTCAAATGCATAATTGCCGCTTGCCGTATGATATGAAGCGATATATTGGATGTTTGCTGTAATTGGAATTGGCGAGGCAAATGAAGCCTGCTGCCATCCTTGCTGTGTTTCATTGGCGAACAATAAGCTGCCAAGGAGTACTCCTGTACTTGTCCAGAGATTTCCACGATGAGGCCCTACGTTTGTTGTGCCTTTATAGAATCGAATTGATTTTATATAACCATTCACATCTGAAGTGAAGCGAACGCCAAGCTCTACGGCTTTTGAATCAGTAGTTGCCTTAATAGCAGGTGTCGAGTTAGAAGCAAATAGTGATAATGCGTATGCGTCTAAAACTGTTTGTGAATTAAAAATTAGAATAATTCCTATCAGCACTATTATAACTTTAGTTATCCAACTGCGTATTTCAATTAGATTACTTATTATGATTAATCACCCCTATTTTTTATTTTAGTTTTTTTTGGTGTTGGTGCTATATAAAGCTTCCCTTATTTTCGGAATATTTATATATAAGTCCCAAAGTGATAGATTGGATAAGCAATTGCTCAACATAATCTAAAAAAATAATTTTAATATACTGGATAAAGATAAAAAAAAGGTGTTTTAAATAAGAAAAGCGATTTTTTTAATGGTATTGATTCTATTAACTTTTTCTGTATACGCCAGATCTCCGGATATTAATTCTGACAAGTGCATAGATGTTCAAGACTTAACAATTATAGCGCTAAACAAAGGAAGAACATTGCCTGTAGAAGCAGATGTCAATGAAGATGGTATTATAGATAACGGTGATTATAATATTGTTGAGAGACTATGGCTTAATTCTAACTTTTCAAGCAACGATTCTTGTAAGGGTTTTAGATGCAAATCATATGAAGACTGCAATGGTTTGGATGATAATTGCAATGGAAGAATAGATGAAGACTGTTTAGTTATATTGAGTACGTCTACATCTTTAATTGGCGACCGCACTAGAGTTACACTAAACGGCAGGGGTTTTAGCTTAATTAGTAATGATATCTATTTGGGAACTCAAAAGATTATATCAATTCCTTCAGCAGATCAAAAAACATTAATTTTTGATGTTCCGTCATCATTTAATCCCGGAACTTATGATGTTTATATTGTAAATTCATACGGGAGGAGTAATAGTGTGAGTGTGCAGATTAGGGTTACTGCTGTTACTGTATCTTCTTTTACAAGAGTCTTCGTATCATCTTTCCAATCCAATGGCAACCTTGGCGGATTAGCAGGAGCAGATAATATATGTCAGGCATTGGCAAATGCTGTACCTTCACTTAAAGGTAAAAAATTCAAAGCATGGCTTTCTTCTTCAACAATTTCAGCCAGAGATAGAATTCCACATTCCACTGATGCCTATCAATTAGTAGACGGTACAACTATTGCAAACAACTGGAATGATCTTACTGACGGAACATTGCAGAATCCAATAAACAAAAATGAAAATGGATTCTTAGTTCCACAAGGAAATGTGTGGACAAATACCAATCCTGATGGGACAATTAAAGGCACTTCATGTTTTGATTGGACATCGGGCTTCCTTTTTTCCGGTTTCAATGGAATTAATAATGCAATAGATTCAACGTGGACAGATAAAACTTTTAATTTTTGTACTTACACTAATCATCTATATTGTTTTGAGGTTGCATCACCACCTAGTATCAATAGATTATCTCCAACTCATGGGTCAATTGGCACAAGAGTAAATATAACGGGCTCTGGGTTTACCCTGCATAATAATACTGTACGTTTCGGAGATATTTTTGCAGCTATAAATATACCCAATCTCAACTCTGCCGACGGCACAACTTTGGCATTTGATGTTCCTTCTCTTCCCTCTAATCCTTTTGGTGCAAAGTCTGTTACTGTTTCAAATGTTAATGGAGTTAGCACACTTACGCCTATAACATTTATAGTCGAAGTTGCTCCTGTCCCAAGTATCA
>JAHFJF010000025.1:0-5135 GCA_023245975.1 archaeon | reverse complement strand
GTTCCTTCTCTTCCCTCTAATCCTTTTGGTGCAAAGTCTGTTACTGTTTCAAATGTTAATGGAGTTAGCACACTTACGCCTATAACATTTATAGTCGAAGTTGCTCCTGTCCCAAGTATCAATAGATTATTTCCAACTCATGGGCAGATTGGCACAAGAGTAAATATAAGTGGCGCTGGGTTTACTGCAACTGGAAATAATGTACGTTTCGGAGATATTTTTGCAGCTATAAATATACCCAATCTCAACTCTGCCGACGGCATAACTTTGGCATTTGAGGTTCCTTCTCTTCCCTCTAATCCTTTTGGTGCAAAGTCTGTTACTGTTTCAAATGTTAATGGAGTTAGCACACTTACGCCTATAACATTTATAGTCGAAGTTGTTGCCATCTCATCTAAAAAAGTTTTTGTATCTTCCGCAAAGTACACTGGAAACCTTAAAGGTACAGCAGCTAACGGCTTAGCAGGTGCAGACAATAACTGCCAGAGATTGGCAGGTGTTGTACCTTCACTTAGCGGAAAAAACTTCAAAGCATGGCTCTCTAGCTCAACAATTGCAGCCAGAGATCGTATTATACATTCTAACCTTCCTTATACATTAAATGACGTATTGAGTACAACTGTTGCAAACAACTGGAACGATCTTACCGACGGTACATTGCAGAATCCAATAAACAAAAATGAAAATGGTGTATTAGTTCCACAAGGAAATGTATGGACAAATACCAATCCTGATGGAACAATTTCAAACTTAAACGATGATAGGACATGCAGGGATTGGACATCCTCATCCTCTTCAATCGGAAGCCTTTTTGGCACTACTGCAGTGGATTCAACTTGGACAAGCAATGGACCTTGTAGTTCTTTCTATTATTTATACTGCTTTGAGCAATAGCAGAATAAAAATCAGCACCATTACTTTATTATATACCTTTAGTTAATCATATCATTCTATGAAATCCGCCAAGGCATTTGCACCGGCAAACATAAGCTGCATTTTTAAGATTTACTTGCATCAAAATCCAAGATGGATGGGATCGTATGGAGTAGGATTTACTTTAAATGAAGGAGTAACTATTAAAGCAGAAGAATCAAAAAAGAATGAAGTTATTTTTAATAATTCTCCGATAAATTTTCCGACTATAAAAAACGTTATTGAAAAATTAACAAAAGAAAATATAAAAATTTATGTAAATTCAAAGCTTCCTTTGGGATGCGGCTTTGGATTAAGCGGTGCAGGCGCACTTGCAAGTGCATACTCAATAAATAAAATGCTGGATTTAAAAAAATCAGATAGAGAACTCGCGGTTCTTGCGCATACTGCCGAAGTTGAGAATAAAACAGGTTTAGGGGATGTTGCCAATCAATTTTACGGGGGCTTTTGCGTAAAGTTAAGGCCAAGCTCTTATTTTATTGTAAGCAGGCTTCCGATAGATAATATTGGCGTTTATTGCAGATATTTTAGCAAACTTTCCACAAGATCAATAATTACAAACCAGAAATTAAAATACAATATTAACAAATCCGCATCAATAGCGCTAAATAAAATTAAAAAATTAATACAAAAAGGTGAACATACATCCTTTAGCGATGTCATCAAAATATCAAAAGAGTTTGCAGCCCAAAGCAAACTTTTAAAAGAGAAAAAAACAATGCAAGCAATAAAAGAAATAGAAGAAAATAACGGAAATGCTTCAATGATAATGCTTGGAAATGCAGTATTCAGCGATAAGCCATTTAAAGATTCAATAAGATTAAAAATATTGAATGAAGGCGCTCACTTGTTATGACTTGGGCTAAAAATTCTTTCATTATATTCTTTTCAAACAACCATCTTAGAGTTTAATCGTTCATCAGTTGTCCAATTGTTTCCATGTTGTGCCGTCGAAACCGTAGAAATGTTTTGAGTCAAAAAATATAGTGCCTGGGCTTGGATTTGTAGGCCAACTTGTAGCAACAATCCGCAATGCGCCATTTATCTCAAGTTTCTGTTTGGGAGCCACTACTCCAATTCCTACGTTTCCTTCTTTTTGAGTGATTCCCTGATTCCATTTTGCATTAGCGCCGTCATATAAATTCCAAGATCCATCTGAGTTCGGATTTACGGCAAATCGTCTGCCCCCAGATTGATTCATAATAGCAAGACCCGTTGAGCCGTCGTCTTGACGTATGGTAAGCGCTGAATTAACTGTACCGCCCTCTGTTGGGTCAGAAGTGCCAATACCAAGATTTCCATTTTTGTCTATTCGCATCGCTTCACTTGAACCTGAAGTTCGAAAGGTCATGTAGCTTCCCGTACTTAGGTTTCCATATACGGCAATCTGCCCCACTGTATTATTATCCGGAGAGCTAAGGAAGTTTATTGCTCTTTGCCTGTTCTGATCACTTTTAATCTGTAGCACCGCGTTACCGGGACCGTCGTTTTCGAATTGCGCCAATTCGCCGCTCGTGCTACGCACATGCAGAGTACGTGTGGGATTCGTTGTCCCTATGCCAACATTGCCATTTTTTTGGGTTATTCCAGAATTCCATTTACTGTTAGTGCCGTCGTACATTGTCCATGAGCCGTCTGCGGCAGGGTTTATGGCAAAACGCCGTGCTCCAGAACGGCCCATAATAGCAAAGCCTGTCAATCCATCGTCTTGACGTATTGTTAACTTAGAATTAACCTTACCGCCTTCAGTAGTATCTGTTGTACTAATACCAACTCGCCCATTTTGTTTATCCAGTGTTAGAGGAGCGAGATCTGGATTCTCTGTGTTTTGTGGGAGATTCGTTAAACCGGAGCCATCGCCTACGAATTTAATTGCTTTTACTGTTCCTGACACTTCAAGCTTTTCTGCAGGATTTATCGTCCCTATTCCGACATTGCCAGTTCTGTTTACTATCGTAAGATAAGTGTTTCCTTTGCTGCTGCTTCCAAACTCTCCTATTACAAGCTTGTTTTTGCCAACTCCACTTGCAGAGCCAGAAGATTGTATTGTAAATCTTGAGCCGGATGAAGCATTAAGGTTTAAGATTGCCCCCCCTGTTCCCTTGGTCTCTATCTGGCCGAATAGATTTCCGTTTGGATCTGCGCCTGATAATAAAAACAGATTGCCGCTTGTGGATGGAGTTCCAATGACATGCAAATTGGCACTTGGATTTGAAGTTCCTATCCCTAGTGGTGCATTGATTTTGTTTATATTATTAGAGTCGCCACCGTTTAGCACGACGGCTTTTAACCCATATGTATCTGTGCCAGAGCCGCAAAACGCCACACCCACTTCTGGATGGTCCAAATCAAAACACATCACTCCTATAAAGAAGTTGTTTTCTGAATCAGCGTCAGCCATTATTTGTTTTACGCCCGGTTGAGTCAGGCGAACCCCGATAATCTTATTGGCATCCGCATTAACAAACTTAAGGTTCGCATTTTGATGTCCGCCAATAGTTCCTTCTCCCATAACTGTATTGTCGTCGGCGTTTTCAAATAATATGCCAACATACGCTTCTTCTATATTATAATACCCGTCAATAACAACATTCGACACTCCCTGCCCATTGCCATGCAGCCATATCCCATATGCCCCACGTTTACCGGACAAGGGACGCGCGGTGTACAAGTAATTTTTTATCTCGCCGCTTCCGCGCGGAGGCACTAGCGGTCCATTAGCTGTTCCTTCAACGTGAATGCCAATTACCCTGTTGTCACCGCCGATAGTTGTGCCAACCCAAGATGCAATGTCATCCATCACAAAGTAAACGCTATCCTTGATATGCAAGTGAGTTGTCGCATGACCATCTCTTGCGGTCTTAAATCCAATATGTTTTACCGAAAAGTGCGCTGCTCTATTATACCTCAGCATAGTGATTGGAATAGTTCCATCATACTGAAGAATGGAAATTGCTCTATTCTCGCCTTCTAAAGAACATGTTCCATTGATGGTTGAGCCTATACTGAATGTTCCTATAGGTACGTGGACTGTAAAGCTCTCGCTTGGGCCAAAATCCACACCAGAATTGCCTGACTGGCCGATGGCGTCTCTCCTACATGCATCAAATGCCCTCTGAAATGCCGCGCTGTCATCAATTCCATCATTAGGGATAGCGCCGAAATTTCTTACATCATAGGGTTGACTTCCGTATATAATATTCTGTTTTGTCGTACAGTTATCGTCTATTATTCCATTGCAATTATCATCCACGCCGTTACAATCTTCATACGTTTTGCAGCTAAAGCCCTTACAGGAATCATTAATTGAATATCTAGAATTAAGCCATAATTTCTCGACGATAGAATAATCATCACGGTTGATTATGCGGTCCTCATTAACATCTGCTTCTAATGGAGTTGATTTTCCTGTGTTTAGACCTATAATGGTCAAATCTCTAACATCTATACATTTATCAGAGTTGACATCAGGAGATCTGGCATACACAGAAAAAGCTAATAAAAGCGATATCATTAAAAAAACTGATTTTTTGATTTAAAACACCTTCTTTTGGATTATGTAAAAAAAAATCTTTTAGAGATTTTTTCCCAGATTTTCTATCAGAAAACTTTAATTGAGAACCCATATATAAATTTTCTTATATTTTTTGAAGAAGCAAAGTTTTTAAATACTGTGATATATTTTAAAGACGGCATAAAATGCAAATTCCAAAATCACATCCGCGCTATACTTCATTAAAAACCAGAGATTTAATTGTAAGAGGTGTGGATGAAGGCATAACCTCAATTCATGGCCTGATAGCCCACGGCAGAGGAGAAGCTTTTGATTATTTGATTGCAGAGAAGACAAATCATTTTGCTAAAAAATCAATTAAGGCAGCTGCTGCATTGCTTTTATTGGCAAACAATCCGGTCATTTCAGTAAACGGAAATACTGCTGCTTTAGTTCCAAAAGATTTGGTTAGATTATCAAAAGCAATAAAAGCCCCATTAGAAGTTAATATTTTTCATTGCTCAAATAAAAGAGAAATAAAAATAAAAAATCATTTGATTAAAAATGGAGCAGGAAAAGTTTTATTGGAAGATAAAAAACATAAAATAAAATTTCTCGATTCAAACAGAAGATATGTTAATGCACAGGGAATTCTAAAAGCGGATGTTGTATTTGTTCCTTTAGAAGACGGCGACAGGACAGAGGCGCT
>JAHFJF010000125.1 GCA_023245975.1 archaeon | reverse complement strand
TGTATCATCCATATCATATTCAGTGGCTCCAAAAATTTTTCTTAATTCTTTTGGAACACATTTGCTCCTTGGGTGTATGTCTTCAACATCAAACTTTCCACCTTCTGAAAAGTCTTCGCATAGCGTTCCGATATGCAGACCATTTCTATTCTTGACATGCGCAAAAATTCTCGGAATTTCACCACCAAGATTAGATTTAGAAATTCTTTCCAATATTGCCAAATCCCAAGCCAGATCATACCGATCTCTGGCATCTGTGTATTCTTTGAACCCCAAAAATAATTCTTCTCCCAGAACTCCGGATTTGTACGAACCTACAGCTGTGAAAGTAGTTCCGCTGAATTTGGACCTACCTACCAAAACACCTCTTTTCAGAGGCACATGTCTTACTTCCTCAATTAATCTTCTGTTTCTGTCTAAGTATTCCATAACATTAAATATTTATGTTCTTTATTTAAAGGTTGCTATAATTTTACCACTATGCAAAGATAAAAATTCCTCTAATAAATAACAGCCTGATCAAGAATTTTTATTTCATTACCTTATCCTTGGTTTCCTTCACCTTTTCCTTAACCTTATGCAATAATCTTCTTGCCCATAAGAATTCTGTTGCCAGGATTGCAAGCCCAATTGGTATTACAATAATTGCGGGCCCGGGAGTAAAAATCAATATAACTCCAAATAACAATACAGTGATTCCAATAACGAAAATAACCACTCTTTTCGTATGCCTCAGTATATTGTTTATCATCTTCTCCAAAAATAAATTACCAGTCCAATAACCCCTATAGTAACAAAGCTGTCAGCAAAGTTAAAGACAGGCCATATCCTGAAATCCAGGAAGTCAATTACATAGCCATATATAATCCTATCTATCAAATTTCCAACTGTGCCGCCTAAAATAAATCCTATCAATAACTGCAATAATCTTTCTTTTTCCTTGATTTTATCCAGATAATAAAAAATAAAACCAACAACAATTATTGAAACAAAAACTAAAATAAACCTTTGGTGCTGCAATATGCCAAAACCTGCTCCAAAATTATGTATATAAGTTAAATGAAAGATATTATTTATTATCGGCAGTGTTTGGTTTAGCTGAAAACTTGTTTTTATAAGAAATTTAGTTATCTGGTCAATAAGAATAATAATTAACGCTGTTGAGAAAACAATAAAATATTTCCTTTCCATGGATTATTGATAAGAGAAATTGTATATAAATATTGTCATATACTTGCTTTTACGTCCGTTGCAGTCAATAATTTGCTTTTTAATGGAGATTTTGTTATCCGTACTATGAAATCATAAATATAATGTTTTAGGATAAGTAAATCAGCCAAAGCATGAAAAATTTCTTGTGATTTCGGAGAATCCAACAGGGAAGAACCTTCTTCTAAATGTTTATTTGCTTTTGCAAGCATGATACGTTTAATTTCCCTCCTAGAATAAGCAGAATCACCTTCATGTTTAATATATAACGTTGGAAAGGTGGCACTGCCTTGGCTTAAATCTTCATCTATATCTACTAAATCGTCAAGTATTTGACCATAAGAACCTAAATGCATAATTGCTTCTCTTCTTAAAGTATTTGTAATACCGGTAATATCTTTGTTAAGGGCAACTATGATATCTAAACAGGTTGCGCCCAATGCCTCGCCATGCTTCAAAGCTTTCTCTGGATCATTAATTCCAAACTGCCCAATAACTAATTTTATCAGTCTTTCATACACTTTTTCCACGTTAACTTTCCCCTCCGGAACTTTATAAAATGCTCTTGCATGCGCCATTGCAGATCTATATCGCGTATCTTGATAACTTATTCCATTCAAACCTCTAAAGGTGGCATTAAAAACACTCTCAAGAAACTTTTCTCTTTCGTCATTTTCATCCAAATCTCTATCTAGAATATTATCTGCAATATCATTCAAAGAAAAGAGAATAATTGAGTTTTTGCCAACATTCAATCTCCTCTCTCTGTCTACTTCAAAACCTTCTGTTAAAATATCTGAAATTTTTAATCCCAAATAACCAGCAAATCCTTTTGCAACGCTCGTACTATTTATCCTTTTAAAATATTCTTGGGCTACTTCATCCAGAGTAGTATTTTCTCCCAATAAAGCTAATCTGATTTCTGATTTATAAGGCTTATAGAGTGCTGGAATTATTCTTGCTGCTTCACATCCATATTTTACTAGCAATGCAGGATTCATAAAAACTGTGGAATAAGGTGTTATTTTTAAAATTCACCACTATAACATAATAATTTGTTGCTAAGAATTTCTCTTAAATCTTAATAATACCTTCTTCTATGCTTATCTTCCTCTCCCCTTGCTATAGCCTCTAGATTAGCCAATCTTTGGTTCAAGCTTTCAATGGAAGCCCTTAGTGCATCCAATTTGCTGGATATTATCTCAAGGTTTTTTGATGTCATGTCCTGCTGGGGCTCATACCTGGAAGGCTGGTAGCTTGGGTAAGAAGGCTGCGGATATGCCGGCTGCGAAAAGCCCATGCCTGGAGATTGCTGCTGGTTAAAGCCCTGTCCCTGGCTGCCCTGCCCAAAACCTGTCTGCCCTAATCCGGCACCCATGCCGAAATCGTTTCC
>JAHFJF010000024.1 GCA_023245975.1 archaeon | reverse complement strand
TATTCTTCTGGATATGCGTTGCGGTTTCCAAGAGTTGTTAGGATTAGGACAATGGAGAAGTCTATTAAAGATATTAATACTTTAAATGATGTTGAAAGATTGTATAGGCAGCAGAAATGATATTATCACTCGCAAAAACAAAAACGTTTATATACTGGTTAAGATTTATTATTCCCATGCGAACATTTATGTTACCAATGTTTAAGTGTAACAGTACCTTACTGCCGCAAAATGAAATATATGGGGGGGAGAATTAATGATTGTCAAGGAAGACTTTCTCAACAAATTAAGGCAATACTTTAATTTAAACTTATACGAAGTCAAGATTTGGACCGCACTCCTTTCAAGGGGGGTTTCAACTGCAGGAGAATTATCTGAAATATCCGATGTCCCAAGGTCAAGAGCTTATGATGTCTTAGAATCACTAGAGAAGAAAGGCTTCATAGTAATGAAATTAGGCAAGCCGATAAATTATGTCGCGGTAGAGCCAGCAGAAGTCGTTGAAAGGGCAAAGAAATTAGCAAAGAATGAAGCTGAAGATTGCGTAAAGAAATTGGAATCATTGAAAGGAACCGAGCTGCTGAATGAATTAACAACTTTACACAAGACAGGAATAGAATTTATTGAACCCGCTGACCTGTCTGGGGCAATAAGGGGAAGGCATAATATTTACATGCATTTAGATTCTGTATTGAAAAATGCAAAGAATTCTGTTTCACTTGTGACTACGGCCAAAGGCTTGGGAAGAAAATTGGAAGCATTGAAGCCAACTTTGGAATCATTATCAAAGAAAGGGGTAAAAGTCAGGGTTGCGGCACCAGTAACAAAGGAATCTGCAGGCGCTGTAAAATCATTATTGAATTTTGCAGATGTCAGGAATTCCGGAAAGCTTGATGCAAGGTTTTGCATTGTAGATGGGAAGGAACTTGTATTTATGCTTATGAATGACAACGACGTGCACCAAAGCTATGACATAGGGGTATGGATAAATACACCTTTCTTTTCTTCAGCTTTGAACAATATGTTTGAGCTAGCATGGAAAGACATGGAAAGTGGTGAGAAGGCATTAAAGAAACTCTGAATCCCAGCGAAAGAGTTTATACTAGTTCTGTAGAAATAGGTTCAAAAGTAAGGCTTGATTATGTTCTTAAAATTGATGGAAAGGTAAAAGACACTTCCATAGAAAAAGCTGCTAGAGACGCTGGTGTATACCAGGATTACAGGCAATATGAGCCGATGTCTTTTGCAATTGGAAAAAATGAAGTTATACAAGGATTTGAAAAGAATGTCATAGGAATGAAACCTGGTGAAGAAAAGACTTTTTCTGTGCCGCCAATTGAGGGATATGGCGAAAGGACTTCTGAGAATGTCAAAGTTTATCCGAGGGAATTGTTCGAGAAGCAGGGAATAGATCTAGAAATGGGCTCGACATTGATAATAAACACCTCGGAAGGCAGGCTTTTCGGCTTTGTTCAAGGATTAGCAGAAGATGAAGTTGTATTGGACATGAACCATGAATTGGCAGGTAAGACTCTTACTTTTACTGTCTTCCTGAAAGAAATTTTAAATTGATTACCTGCCAGATTATCTTTGGCATTGTATAATTCTTGTAGATCTCTTCCAGAGTATTCGTTATTTCTCTTGTTCTTTTTGGATTGCTAGACAAAAGCAAATAATCAAACAGCACCAATCCGGCTTCCAATGCATTCTTGCCGAAAGTTATTACCCCATCACGATGGCCACCCATTAAGATTATTCTTTTTCTTCTCGCATCTGTTTCTCTAAATAATCTTTCAATTTCTCTAGCCATTTCCGGAGTGCCATATGCCACATCTTTTTTGCTAATTGGGATTTTTAGCCTCCCACCATTTTCCCATATATCTGGAGAGTGCGTATGAAAGACAAACCTCAAAGAGTCATCTTGATCATATATTGTGCCGTGCGTCATTGATTCTGAAGATGCTTTAATTGGCCCTTCTGAGACAACAAGATTCTCTTTTGGGTGATATTCAAGGACGGTTGCATAATGCTCATGAGTCAGGTTTTCAAGATTGCCTGTTTGTGTGCCGGTGATGATGAATTTCTTCTTATTTTTAGGTGCGTAATCAGATTCTAACCTTCCACTTAAATTGCCGTAACTTGCATCACCATACTTGTTAGGGCTGTATCCCAATAAATCGTTTAAATGGATAACACTCCTCCATAAGTTCAGCTCTTTTAATTTAGAAAATTCAAATTGAGGCATCTTTGTGAATGATTGCTTGAATTTGATTACGCCCTCTTCCGGTTCCATAATCCTGAGAAAAGAATGATGATTTAAAAAACATTTGGTAGATTAAGTGGTAGAAATGATAATAGTTATAAAGATGGAATTCTTCCAGAAATGCTAATGAAATGTGATTTATGCTTCAAGGAATCTGCTAATAGCGATAAGTTTTGTAGAAATTGTGGCGAGCAGCTGCCAGAAGAAGAAGTTTATGCATGCGAATGTGGTTCTGAAGTAAACAAAGAAGACAAATTTTGCCATGGATGTGGAGCACCATTTTCTATATCAGGTTCTTGCGATTGCGGGAATGCCTTGGCTGAAAATGCAAAATTCTGCCATAATTGCGGCAAAGAAATCTTGAAAGCTGAAAATAAAGAAGAAGGCAACACCGATAATGTAGAAGTTCTTGAAGTTGAAGAGCCCAAAGGATATTACAGGCAGGATTCGGATGGGACTTATACTTTTATCAAAGGCAAGTCGCCCTCAAGTCCCAATTTGTAACATTTGTTATCCTGACTTTTAGATTATCTCCGATTTTATGATTTCCATTAATGATTACAGGACGGTAAGAATCATTTCTACCTACAAAAGTATCATTTTTCCCGATATCATCTATGGTTATTGAAAATTCTTTTCCAATCCATTTCCTGTTTGTTTCTAAAGCTAGTGAATTAAACAAAGCAAACATTCTTGTAGTTCGTGAAGTTCTTAATTCACCAGGCAATTGTTCCATTTTGGCAGCCTTTGTCCCTTCCATTTTCCAATATTTAGAAAGATTGAGAACTTCAGGCTTTGTTTTCCTCAATAATTCCATCGACTGACTGAAATCTTCTTCAGTTTCACCAGGAAATCCTACAATGATGTCTGTTGCGATTGTTATTTCTGGTATTTCCCTCCTGAAGTTTTCTACAACAGAATAATATTGATTAATGTTGTACGGCCTTTTCATATCTTTTAATACTTTATCGGATCCAGATTGTACCGGAATATGCAAGAACTTGAACATATTTGGATGCTTGTATAGCTCAATAAGTTTTTTCATATCCCTGTACACATGGTTTGGGTTTGTCATGCCGACTCTCACCTTGAAATCTCCTTCCAATGATAGAAGCTGCCTTAATAATTCAGGAAAGTTAGTATTAATATCCAGTCCATAAGCCCCAGTATCCTGGGAAGTTATCCAGATTTGCTTGCAGCCATCTTCTATGGATTTTTTTGCTCTTGCTATAATCTCTTCTGGAGGGTATGAATACAAATCGCCTTTAACTAATTTAGTAGCGCAATAAGTGCAGTTGAATTGGCAGCCGTTGCAAACAGGTATTATTTCGATGAGAGGATTTCTTCTTACTTTAGGAAGAGTTACTTTGTTATCTTTTTTTAGTTCTGTTAATTCTACCTGATTGCCTTCCATTACCAACTCTACAACGTCTGCAATTTGTTTGATATTATGCGTAGAGACTATTGATGCCCTTGCATTTGTTTCAGGGATGCTATTCATTGAAGAAGGTGTTATGCAACCGGTTACTATGACATTCTTGTTTTTTTCTACTTCTTTCAGCCATTTCCTAACACTTGGGCCCTTAACTGAGCATGCATTTACTATTGCGATATCCTCTTCGTTATCTACTAATTCATGATTAGAACTCTTTAGCAATCCTGCCATCATTTCTGATTCAGCCAAATTGCTGCTGCATCCGAAATTAATTATTCTTATTCTTGCCATTTTCCTATCAGCGGCCTTAATATTGGCCTATTAAAATCTCTTTTGGTCATATTCGTTATAGTCTCTGACAGCACTATGGCAGTCGCATTGTCAGGGATATCATCAAGGACCCTTATTCTTGTTATGTAGTCTTTAATTCTTTCCAGGCTTATTTGACTTTTTGTCTTAATGAAGACAATACTGCAGCCACGCTTCAACATCATTATTGCAGCATCAATTGATTTTTCATCTTCTAATAATACTGCCACTAAACCTTGTGTTCCCACAGGCAATCCTCCCGGGCCTTTTTCCCTTGAAGTAAAAAAATATGCATTTGAATTGATTATCTCAATTTCGATATTAATATCAGGATTCTTTAATGATACTTTTGCATTTGTTTTATCAACTATGTACTGGCCTACAACCTGATTAATTTCCTGAGAAGATAAATCGCATTTGGAAATGCAGTTTGCTGATATCCTGAAAGTGCCTTTTTTATAGAATGACAAAGCTTTTTTGCAGATTTCATCAATATTATATTCCATTTCAATTGCCTCAGAAAAAGAGGAGATTCCGAATACTTTTGATAATGCTTTACATTCTTCTTTTGTATCAATCAATATCCTGCCTGTCTTTCTTTTTACCTCTCTGAACAGGATATTATTCCTATTAAGGCAGTCCTTGATATTAGAAACTAATTTCTTTTCAAAAAATGGCCTGTTTTGACCTTTAAGTCCAATTTCCGCATACCTAACAATTACTACCATCCAGCAACGTTTTACCGTTAGCTTTATAAATATAGCCCTTGCTTTCTAGCTCCTTATGATGCATCTTAAAACCGTTGATCATTTGAAAGTTTGGCCCAGTATGAAGGCTAGCGAGTTAGTTGATGAAATGGGAAAATCTGGGGTAATGGGTGCAGGGAGAATAGCCAAGGCAGCTGAAATTTATTCTAAAATGCTTCAAGACAAGGATTGCAAGATATTCTTTGGCCAGGCAGGCGCAATGGTTCCAGGCGGAATGAAGGAAATAATAATTGACATGATTCGCAATCATTACATTGATGTTTTCGTTACAACAGGAGCTACATTAACTCATGACTTGGTTGAAGCTCTTGGCTATAGGCATTACAAGGGCTCAGATAAGGCTGACGATGCTAAATTGCATGAAGAGAAATTTGACAGGATGTATGATAGCTATATGCCAAATGATGTATATGAAGGCATGGAAGATTTCATTGAGAAGAATTTTGTTTCCTTGGCTGATAAAGAAACTATCAAAGATTTTGTCTGGGAGATTGGAAAGCTGTTGCCTAAAGATGGGAAAGATTCTATCTTAAGGGCTGCCTATGAAGAAAAAATACCAATCTTCTGCCCAGCAATATCAGATTCAGGAATAGGGCTGATGGTTTGGGGAAGAATCGCAAGTGGAAAGAAAATTAAGACTAATGCTTTTGAGGATTTAAAAGAAATACTAGACATTGCCTGGACTACTAAAAAGGCTGGAGTTTTTTATCTTGGTGGTGGAGTTCCTAAAAATTTCATCCAACAGGCAATGCAGTTCGCCCCAGAAACTGCTTCTTATGGAATACAAGTTACAATGGACAGGCCAGAGCCTGGCGGCAGTTCCGGAGCAGAATTGAAAGAAGGAATATCCTGGGGAAAGTTAAATCCCAAAGCTGATTATACAGATGTCATTTGTGATTCTACGATAGCATTGCCATTGATTTATGCTGCTGTGAAAGATAAGAAAATATTGAGAAAGTAGAAATTTCATAATAAAATTCTATTTAAAAAAAGAAAAATAGAAGAGAATTATCTCTTCTTCTTCCTGCTGCCAGGCCTTGCCATCTTAGCACGGCAAACGTTGCATTTTCCGTCAACGTAATATAACCAGCCGGATTCTCTCTTGATTCCGCACTTGTGCAGTACTTCTTTCTTTCCCTTTCCAGGCTTTCCTGCGCGTGCCATTGGCGTCTTAGTCATGTTGCCTTGCTTGTCAACATAATACAAATAGCCGCTTTCTCTAGAAACACCTGTGTGCTTGCATACTGTTTCTCCCATTTTTTGTTCCTCCTTAATTGCTTATAAGAAAACATTCTCCGTCGGAAAATGCCCTCCCTTTAACAGTGTGTTAGGGCTATCTGATTTATATACCTTTTGCTTTTATCGACGGTTATTAGGATACTACTCGACGGTAAATGATGAGCCACATCCGCAGAGTGTCTTTGCTTTTGGGTTATTGAACTTAAAGCCAGAGCCGTATAATCCTTCAACATAATCTATCTCTAAGCCTTTCAAGTATTGATAGCTCATTGGGTCAATGAAGAGCTTCAAGCCATAAAACTCATAGACCTTGTCTGTGTCCCTTCTCTTTTGATCAAAATCCATGGAATATTGATATCCAGAACAGCCTCCACCCCTTATTCCAACCCTTAAGCCATAATCTCCAGAGAGCCCTTCGCTGGCAGCGATTTCTAAGGCTTTTTTAGCAGCAATTTCTGTAATTATTATTCCTTCTATTTTGCTTTCAAGGTTCTGTTGGCTGTCTTCTTGTATAGGATTATTACAATCTGTCATAAATATAGATAGTCTTTTTAAGCTTAAATAGTTTATCTTAGATTATTCGAAATGGACTGACATAACACCTTTTGCTTTTCTTAATTTTGATAGAAGCTTAAGCAGTTTTTTCCTAGGAGAGCTTACAATAAAGTAATATTTATTCTCATTATTTTTGTTGTCTATAGTATAATGGGTGCATTTGCTTCCTCTAGGAAATAATGGCACTAAAGCACTCATTACTGCAGGATTTTCAACACAGATCATAATATCAGTATTATAATGCCCGAAACCTATTATCTCGAAAAAATAGTCCATTAATATTATGCAGAATATCATGATGTAAAATACTATCCCTAATGAAATCATGCCCAGACCAATTGCTATGCCTGCAGCAGCAACTGACCATATAGAGGCTGCGGTAGTTGCACCGAAAACCTTGTCTTGGTGCTTTATCAAGGAGCCGGCGCCTAAGAAACCTATACCAGTTATTATCCCGGAAAGCAATGGCAATGGTGTTGTATCGCTAAAGGAAAGTGCAACTATGGCAAGTATGCAAGAGCCAATTGAAACAAATGCGAAAGTACCAAAACCTACTGGCTTTTTCCTAATCTGCCTCTCAAGACCGAATAAAAGTGAAAGAACAAGGGCTATTATTAACCTCTCGAGCATAACATCGAATGCTAGCATAGATTCGGCAATTGTAACTGGGTATAAAAAACTTATCTAGATTTTTGCCTTGAGAGTGTTCCAGTTTCTTTTGATGAAACCTGTAGCTGTCTTAATAGCCAGGTATGTCCCGCCGACTATCATTATTGGTGCAATAGCTGCTCCACCCAATAAGGCTGCTGAAATTCCGCCAGCTGTCAATAATGCCGTGTCACCTTCGCTTAAAAACGAGATTATCTTGTCTTCCAAAGATTTAGGATTATCTTCGGAATCCATCTCCAAGACAATTTTTCCATGCTGAAAGACCTTTATCCAGTTTGACTCTTCGCTGACTAATATGGCAGTAGAATCTGGGAGATATTCTGTTATTCCTGCTGCTGCTGCATGTTTCGTGCCGTAACCAGGAATAGGCTTTGATTTCTTTAACTTGGCGCCGAAAGCGATTATCCTGCCAGAATATGATAAGATAACTGCACCATCTAGTGATGCTAGTTTTTCTATAACTTTATTCATTCCCTGCTCTTTCAGGGAATGGGCAGTCAAAAGCTGGGGAAATAATAAGTCATAATTATTACGAATCTTCCTCTCATCTGCCAATATGAATAAAGCGCCTTCCTTTGCCCTTGCTATTTGCTTGGCGATGTGCAATACTTCCTCGTAAACCTTATGCCTGTCCATTTATTTATAATTAAATTTAGATTGTTTAAAAGCTTTCGTAATTCTTAATGTTTTTATAGTCCTAATTTATTCTTTAGAATTAAATGAGATATAAAGCTGCCATTTTTGACTTGGATGGCACCCTTGTAAAGACAGAGAGGGAATATTACATTACTGTAATGACGAATGTGATTAATGACCTTAGCTTACCAATTGTTTCTGATGCAGTAATAGATGAATTCTGGAGATCAATGGATAAAATTGCACTTGCACAAAAATATTTTAATGTACCATTGGAAACTATTTGGGATACTCTTAGAAAATATGAGGATTTGGACTTGAGGAAAAGAATGACAACTGCTTATGGAGATGTCGATTACCTTGAAAAGCTAAAGAATTCTGGCATGAAGATTGGTATGGTCACTGGCGCTTCTGAAAGGATAGCTAATTTTGAGATTTCGTTGCTGCCTGTAACATTTGATACTGTAATATTGGCAAGGCCTACATATGGTGTTAAGATGAAGCCAGACCCTGAAGGATTGCATATTGCCTTGAAGAATTTAGGGGTTCTAATCGATGAAGCGTTTTACGTCGGCAATGCTACCGAAGATATTTTGGCGGCGAAAGCAGCTGGAATACTTGATATTGCCATAGATAGAGGTACTGAAAAAGTTGAAGCCGAGCCTACAAAATGGATTAATTCCCTTTATGACTTGGAAGGAATAATTTTAACTACTTGACACTTGACAAATGCCTGCGAAGACTTTATATATTTCAATAAAATTTCTAATCTTGGTGTTGAATTGAAGGACAAGGAAGGCCTCCCAAGAGGGGCCTCCTTATCCATATTTAAGAGAGGTGCTTGATTGTTACAAAATACATTCCTTTTTCTAGATGGGATTAGGCATGGAAGAGAGAAAGCATTATGGAATCAGGGAATAAAAGACTGGAATGATTTTTTAAGCAAAGATTTGAAAGGGATTTCCAGTGCTAAAAAAGAAAGGCATGATGCGCAGATTATGGGTGCTAAAAAAGCAATGGCTGACTTTAATTCCAGCTATTTCTCACAAAAGCTCCCTAAATCTGAAACATGGCGCTTGTTCAAGGATTTTAAGGATGAAGCTTGCTTTTTGGATATAGAAACTTCTGGTTACTATTCTGATGTTACTGTAATTGGTGTCAGTGATGGATTTGAGACAAAAACTTTTGTCAAGGGCATAAACTTGAATAGGAACAAGGTAATAGAAGAGATTGAGAAGTACAAACTAGTATTAACTTTCAATGGCGGTTCATTTGACCTGCCTGTAATTAAAAAGTATTTTGGCTATTATCCAGGAATACCACACATAGACTTGAGGCATGTATGCTCCAAGATAGGATTGAATGGGGGCTTGAAATCAATAGAACAGCAATTAGGGATAAAAAGGGATGCAGAAGTAAAAACTGTTACAGGCTCTGATGCGGTAATTTTCTGGGAATTGTGGAAACGCACTCGCGAAAAGAAATATTTAGAATTATTGGTGCAATATAATAGAGAGGATTGCGAGAATTTAAGGCCATTGTCCAATTTTGCAATAGCTGAGCTTTGGAAGAGGACATTTAATTTCTCACCGATAATTCATTAAAGATTATTTTTTGAATTGATAATGTAAATTTGCTTAAAAGAATTATACATCTCATCAATAATCCCCTTACCAACCTGTATTCGTTCTTCTTCTCTCAAGATTTTTTCAAGATTATCATTTACTCTTTGCCAATCGGAGGCAAGTGCAATTGCATCTTTTTGTTCTGGTGTTAAATCTTCCCTGCAATAAAGTGGGTTATAATATCCTTTTTGCTTTAATAATAAACCTGCAACCCACGAGGCGATTGTTCTAGGCTTTTTATCTCTCGAAGCCAACCATTCGTTGTACGACCTAACAAGCCCGTCAAACTCCATTCCAAGACTTTCTTCCTGATTCAATTTGATACTCCCGTAGAACCAAAGCCGCCTTCTCCACGTGAAGTTTCTTCAAGCGAATCTGTAACTTCCAGCTCGGCTGCCTCAAACTTATTTAAAACAATCTGCGCTATCCTGTCTCCCTTCTTGACATTAAAATCTTCTTTACCATGATTTATTAAAATTACCTTAAGGATGCCACGATAATCAGAATCTAATGTCCCAGGAGTATTCAAAACAGTTACCCCATTCTTTGCAGCCAATCCAGACCTAGGCCTGACATGTATTTCATATCCAGCAGGTATTGCAAATTTCAATCCAGTACTTATTATTTTAAATTCGCCTCTCGGAACAACAAGGTCCTCA
>JAHFJF010000023.1 GCA_023245975.1 archaeon | reverse complement strand
TCCCATGATTTATTAAAATTACCTTAAGAATGCCACGATAATCAGAATCCAATGTACCCGGAGTATTCAAAACAGTTACCCCATTCTTTGCAGCCAATCCAGACCTAGGCCTGACATGTATTTCATATCCAGCAGGTATTGCAAATTTCAATCCAGTACTTATTATTTTAAATTCGCCTTTCGGAACAACAAGGTCCTCAGCAGAATGCACGTCCATGCCAGCAGAACCAGCAGTTTGATATTTTGGTAATGGAATATCCTTGTCAACAATTTCAACCTTAACCTTTACTTTTTCCATTTTTTCCGTATAATCTCTACCATATGCTCTACTTGGGCTTCCCTTAACTTCTTGTAATCGGAATTGCTTGGATTTTCAATGCCTTCAATAGGCTTGTAATCAAGCTCGTTGAACTTTATCTCTTTCTTTGCAAGGTATTTCCTGAGCATTTTATCTATTGTTTGCTGATATTCTGGATCTATTGACCTTACACCATCATCATCTAAAGATGTAGGGGTAATTTGCGTAAGGAATAGGCAGTCATAGGTAGGCATGTTGTCGCTAATTATTTCTGGTATCCATTGAGGCATCTCTATATTTTGCCTCTGGCAAAGCTCTTGTGTATAAATATAAGCATCCAAAGTGCTTCTGTCGCAAAGTATTATCCTTGGCGTATCTTTTGATGATTTTTTCTTTGCAGCATCTTCTATATTTTCAAATGTCTTGTATTCTTCAAGCTCTTTTAAGTATTGCCTTGAAACAATCCATTTCTGGGCGCGAATATCCACACCATTCAATTCATACGGGCATTTCCTTGCTATCTCCTGCACAAGATAGATTACTGCCTTCTCTTCCTTTAATGCACCGCCGAGATGTTGCACTAAAGTTGATTTAAAAGTTCCATGAGTGCCTATGATAGCGGCCTTGATTATCATTGCTTTCCAGAAATGGTTAAGAGATATATAAGCTAATCGGAAATTCCGGAAATAGCTTTTCTTTGCTTTTCATTATATTCTTCAATATTTTTGAAATAATCCTTAAAGCCATAAATCTCAACCAAGTGGCTAAATAATTTCTCTTTTTCTTTCATGTAAACTAAATATTCTGGCCATTCTGGATATATCTCTTTTAACTTTGGAAGCAATATTTCCAATGCTTGTTTTGCGTATCCATTCCTCCTATATTCCTGCTTAATGAAGACGCCAATCATTCCATTGTTCCAGCTTTCAACCATATTTGCGGCCGCCCATCCTATAATTTTTCTATTACTATAAACAATTGCCGTATGGAAATATTCTTGATTCGAATACTTGTCGAGCCATCTCCTGACTAAACTTCTTCTCCCATCAGCAAAATCTTCTAAGGTAAGAGTTCTAAGAATTATTTTCTCTTCATCATCAAGGGAATTCATTGGTCGGTATATTATTTCGGTATTCATTTTGCTAGTGAATAATAATATTCTCCATTAGCTCTTTGCTGCTGGTCCAACTGGCTTCCAGGCTTGTTTATTCTGGGTCTCGACGTCTGCTTGTCCATCCTGTATGTTATGTCCAGCATTTTCAAAACTTGATTCATGCCATCTTTTTTCCCCAAGGGGCCAATTACATGACCTTGCTTTCCAGGATCACCTTCAAAAACCAGCATTGAATCTGCAATGTAATCAATGAACTGGACATCATGGTCAACAACTATTGCGCAGACGCCATTCTTTATCACAAAATCCTTTATCACTTCGGCAACTTTAAGTCTGTCTTCCACATCAATGAATGCAGAAGGCTCGTCAATTGCATAAATATCACAATCCCTGGACAAGCAAGCAGCTACGTGCAGCTTTTGCAGCTCTCCGCCCGAAAGCATGCTGACGAAATTATCTAATAATTTTTTAAGGCCGAGCTTTTCCAGGATATTCTGCTGATACCAGCCAGATTGCATTTTGTCACCGGCTGCTTTTTCCAAAAATTCACGGACGGTACCTTCTATATTTGACGGTGGGTATTGCAACTTGTAGGATATTTCCCTTTTTTCAACTTCTCCTATGTCTGGTTGGATTTCATGCGACAATAATTTCAGGAAAGTAGACTTGCCCAAACCATTTGCGCCCATTACTGCAAGCACTTCGCCCCTTCTTATATTCCCCGGGGTAACTTTCAGATTGAAATCCCTGAATGATTTTTCCATTGAGTGGTATTCAAAGAAAATACTCTTGCCAATTACTCTTTCAGTATTTACTGGAAAGAATTTTATAGCATAATCCCTGAACCGCATATTTTCCCCAGTAAGATATCCGTCCAAATATTCGTTAATTCCATTCCTGACAGACTTAGACTGGCCCACAATACCATAAACACCTATTTCGCCGAACAGAACCTGTATCTCGTCAGAAATGTAATCTAATGTAGCTAAATCGTGCTCGACAACCATGACTGACGTCTTCTCATCTGCCAATGAGCGGATTAATCTCGCAGCCTTTATTCTTGTGGTAATATCCAAAAATGAAGCGGGCTCATCAAAGAAATAAACATCTGCTTTTTTAGAAGCAGCTGCAACAATCGCAACTTTCTGCAATTCTCCCCCGGATAATTCAGATAATTTCCTACCCCTGAGATGCAGGGCGTCCAAGTCTGATAAATATTTATCTGATGTATTCTTTTCATCAACCTTTGATAACAAGTCGCTGACCTTTCCATCATAAACCTTCTGGAGCATTTCTATCCTTTGAGGCTTATAGGATAGCTTTATTTTCCCTGCAAAAAGCCTCTTGAAATAATCGCCAAGATAAGTTTTTGAATATTTTCCGATAATATCTGAATCTTTTAATTGCTTTGAAAATTCGCCTAAATTTGGCTTTAATGAGCCTGACAAGATATTCAATGCTGTTGATTTCCCGATTCCATTTCTTCCCAAGATGCCGACTACCATCCCTTGCTTTGGTATTGGAAGCTTGAAAAGTTCAAAAGAATTAATCCCATAACGCATTATCGGCTCTTCTGCTAATTTATCTGGCAAATTAAGTATTGTTATGCATTGCGTTGGGCACCTGTTTGGGCAGATACCACAGCCAGTGCAAAGTGTTTCATCTATAACTGGCTTGTTATCTTTCGGGTCGATGTAAATGCAAGATGCTCCTTCCCTGTTGACAGGGCAAAGCCTTCCGCAAAGAAAATCGCACCCAAATCCATTGATGCACCTTGTCTTGTCTATTACTGCTATCCTTCGCATTTTAGAGTCCTATGGTTTTGGTTACTATATAAAGATTATTACAAACTATTTTGTGATAAGAGAAGCAATATCTTCATATAATTTCATTGATTTTTCTTTCAATCTAATACTGTCCTTATTTGGCAGACATATTTTATAATCCTTGATTGGCAGAAGCAAACGGCCTTCGATATGGATAGGGCCTGTAATTGCATAAATGGTCCTTGAGATATCTGACCTATCTGTTGAATACCCGACAATGTCTGCCCCAATAATCCTCTTTTTTTCTTTAATGACCGATATAGCTTCCAATAGCCCATTTTTTCTCAGAGAGCCACGGTCGTAGCTAGTTATTATTTCATCCTCTATCATGACATCTAAGTCGCAAGATATGTATACATCATCACATCCTAATTCATTAACTATAAACTCTAGGGTCTTCAGGTTGAAATGGCCTGCTTTATTCTCCATTAATGACATATGTCGATTCTTAAGCACGTAGTTATCATCGTCCTTAATCCCCAAGTCAGGGTGTGAGCCAAGAAACAAAACGGAGGATGCATGTGTTTCTTCTAGGATATATGGAACAAAATTGGCGCAATTTATAATTCTAGCCTTTGATTGTTTTTCGTATCTCCATGAATCGCAATGATGGTCGAAATGCACGTAACAATAATTGCTGCTTAAGATGTCAGCCCTTTTGCATAAGCCATAAGTTAAGTGGTGGTAGCCACCATGGCCGATTGTAGCCAGAATTCTGTTGCCATTTTCAGATTTGAAGGCATTATGAATTAATGACTGCAGCTTTTCTGCCTTTAACTTATTATTTCCAACGGGGGTTATTCTCTTGGATTCGGAATTCATATTATCTGCAATCTCTTTACAGGATAAATCCTTATTTACCAACAAGCCTATTTTTTTCCATACTAATTTGTCATTAGTCTCATTCATTTTATTTGAAGTGCCCACAAACTAGTATATAAAGCTGACTATTGTTTGGCGGCCTGTTTTTTGCTGTATTTAGAAGTGCAATTAGACTCTATCAGGGCAGCCAATTTTCTGATTTCTAACCCATTATTCATTATATTCCCTCTTGTTAATAATTCCAAGGAATTAAGCATCGCCCTTAATTCCTTGTTTTTCTTAAGGCGGTTCTTGTTAACAGTTATAGAATTCTTTTTTGAGAATGGTGAATCATGAATTGGAAATTCTTTTGTTATGAATATCCCATCCAGTGAATCATGACCAAAGAAATCAAGTATGCATGTATAATTTACAAATAACCCGCCCAGGGATTCTGTGCCCATCTGGAAAGAATTCCCATTATTTATGAAAATTCCCCCAGAGGCGTTATTCCCAAAATCTATCATTAGATCCTTATTATTGACATATACTCCACCGCTCGCATTGCTGCCCATCTCCTGGCCAACTAAACTATCGTTTACGAAAATGCCGCCAGTAGCATATTCGGCAAACCAATTTTTAATATGCCCATAATTTTCTATCATTCCATTACTGGCAAATGCCCCGATATAATCGATGGTATCTGAGTTTATTCTAATATGGCCGTGATTCAGCTTATAGCCGATGAATGCAAGACCTTTGATGCCATCTATAACCAATTCATCTAAATAATATTTGTTCATAATCGCGGAAAGATACAGGCCAGACCATTCTTTTGTGAGTCTACCCCTTCTTTTAAAAAAAGAGAGAATTTCACTTCCTGAAATGCCCCTCATCTTATCATTTGCCAGCTTTAATGCCTCATCATACAGTTGATCAGCAATTGATATTGTCTGGGAGGAATCCAATTCTGTAATGGGCCTTGAAGGCATGACTTTCTTTGCAATATTGCACCATATGTCATAACTTGCCTTTACTTCATTAAGCGGATTAGATACAATTTCTATCACGGCTTTTTCTTCAGGTTTTTGAATGCCTGTTAATTCTTCTATAATACTTTTCATAAATATTATTGTTTACTGCAAACCTGCCATTCCTCTTCCCCTAAAATGGCTTTGGCAATATCTTCATAAAGCAGCATTGCCTTTTTTCTTTTTGACGGAAAAAGGCTAAATGAATAGCCCAAGATGTCTGCTGAAATTATAGTCCGCATTGATTTTATTGTTCCGATAATTTCAAGTAGCATGCCCTTGGTCATCCTTCCCCTGGAGTAAAGCGGCGATGTGCTTATTTCATCATCCAGCATAACATCCAAGTCAATTGATAAATATACATTATTGCACTTGCTTTTTAGGATTATATCCTCGATTGCCGGCTTGCCGCATTTTCCAATTAGCCATTCATCTGTAAAATTTGACATTTCACTGTGGCTGCATCCAATCATTATAACATCTTTTGCCAACTTGTCATTTAATATGCTGCTAACAAAAGAGCCACAATCAAGCTTCCTCTCAAGAGAGCCATAATCATTATGATGATCGATATGAATATATGTATAATTATTACTGATATTATTAGCGAGCCTGCATAACCCATAAGTAATATGGTGATAAGACCCAGAACCGTAGACAGTTAATGCTTTCTTGTCGGAATATTTTACCTTCTGGATAATTTCACTAAAGACATCATCCTTACTCATTTCAAGGCCAATTGTCACATATGGCTCTTCTAAATCCTTAACTATTTTTTTGAAATGCCTATTTATGGAATTAGAAGAAAAATCATGCAATAATGATGCAATCCTCCATCCAGGCCTTACCATTGCATTAGCTTGGCATATTGGGCTTATAACATTTTTGAAAATCCCAAAAGTATATAAAACTCCTAATAATCACCCTCGAATATGAAAACCTTAAGGACTTTGTTATTGGCAGCAGCTTTAACATATGGGTGCCAGGATGATTTTAACAAAAATGAAGCTCCTAAAGAAGAAACCTGCGAAGAATCTGACCTTAAATCATTGAATGACGAAGCAAGCCTTGCATTAGAGGAATATACAGGTGTAAGTGACTGTGTAAACCTCGTTTATTCACCTTTAGCCTCAAAAAAATATGGCCTTGTTCTCGAATCAGGGGGTCCAATCTATTTAGATCAAAATTTTGTGGAATCGCCTTTATCTGATGATGTAATGTTCTCAATAATTGCACATGAATACGGGCATGTATTTTATCGCGATCCTTACTATCAACCATATATAGAATATCTCACAAGCGACAATATTTGTGCTGATATAAGCTCTATTGATGACTTAGAAGGTAAGGCAGATTACTTTTCTGGGGTATTAACGGCTGTTGCCGGAAGACCAGCCGAGCCGTTGATAGATTTTATTGAATCTATATCAGACCCAGAGAGTTTCTGGGGAAATCCTTGCGTGCAGCAAGTTTATTCTAATGATGAACGAGTTGAGAATTTTTCTGCAGGATACCAGGAAGCATTGGATAGAGGATTTTGATAAGTTTTAAATATCAATCGACAATACAGTTTTTCTATGCTAATTGGAGTTGTTGGAAAACCAAATGTAGGGAAAAGCACTTTTTTCAAGGCCTTGACATTAATGGATGTTTACATAGCTAATTTTCCATTTGCAACAATAAAACCAAACCACGGAACAGCCTCTGTAAGAATAGAATGCGTTGACAAAGAGTTTGGAAAGCAATGCAATCCTAGAATGGGAACTTGCACAAATGGAACTCGCTTTGTTCCTGTTGATTTGCTTGATGTAGCAGGTTTAGTTCCCGGAGCTTACAAAGGTCTAGGCTTGGGCAACCAATTTCTTAATGACTTGAACATGGCAGATGCATTGATTCATGTGATAGATGCATCTGGCTCTACAAGCGAAAAAGGTGAGCCAGTTCCTGCGGGAAGCTATGATCCTGCAGATGATGTAAGATTCTTGGAAACTGAATTAGATATGTGGTACCTTGGCTTGATAAAAACTGGCTGGGAAAAGTTTGCTAGGACTGTAATGCAGACAAAAGCAAACATTTCAAAATCTGTTGCAAAGCAATTATCTGGATTAAGAGTAACTGAAGACATGGTTGTTGATGCTATAAAAAACTTGAAATTGCCCGAGGATATAATGTCTTGGAAAGATGGAGAATTGTTGCAGCTTGCTGCTTCTTTGAGGAAAAAAACAAAACCAATTGTTATCGCAGCGAATAAAATAGATATTCCCTCTGCTGAAAATAATCTCCATAGGCTTAAAGAATTATTCCCGGATTTTAAAATTATACCCTGCTCTGCAGAATCTGAACTTGCATTGAAGGAAGCAGCAAAAAATGGATTGATAAAATATTCTCCTGGTGATTCTAAGTTTGAAGTTATTGGAAACTTGAATGAAAGGCAGAAAGCGGCTTTGGATTTCGTAAGAAAGGATATACTTGAGAAGTACGGCTCTAGCGGGGTTCAGGAAGTTATTGATTATGCCGTCTTAAATCTATTAGGATATATTGCGATTTATCCTGGAGGGGTAAACAAGCTTACGGATTCAAAAGGAAATACATTGCCTGACTGCTTCTTGATGCCTGGAAATTCAACTGCCTTGGACTTTGCCTATAGATTGCATACAGACTTTGGCAAGAATTTCATAAAGGCAATAGATGTGAAGACAAAGATGGCTATCGGCAAGGAACATAAATTAAAACACAGAGATGTGATAGAGATAGCTGCAGGGAAATAATGAAACTCCAGAAAGCTTTATAACCATTATATCAGTTAATTCTCGCAGATGGAAGCCAAAGTAGTTAAGAAGCAAGAGAAAAAAAAACAAGATGCCTCGGATAGGCTGGCAGCATTTGAAGAAGAGCTAAAGACTACAAAATACAATAAAAGGACACAAGGCTCAGTTGGCTTGCTCAAGGCAAAAATATCCCGGCTAAAGGAAGAGAAACAGAAAAGGGCATCTTCTGGAAAAAAAGGGGAAGGCTATTCCGTAAAGAAGTCCGGGGACGCAACAGTAATACTTGTAGGATTTCCTTCGGTGGGCAAAAGCACATTATTGAATTCATTGACGAATGCAGATTCTCTTGTAGCAGCATATGCATTCACAACACTGACGGTAATTCCAGGGACAATGCATTACAAGCAGGCCAGGATACAAATCTTAGATGTACCTGGGATAGTTGAAGGCGCTGCTTCTGGACGGGGAAGGGGGAGAGAAGTATTGGCAGTTGCCCAAAATGCTGACCTTGCATTGATAGTGATAGATGTTTTTCATCCGCTCCATTATAAGGCAATATTGAATGAGCTCCATGAAGCAAATATTAGGATAAACCGTGAGAAACCTAAAATAAAAATATCAAGGCGGGAAAAAGGCGGCTTGAATATCTGGTCAACGGTAAAATTAACAAAAATAGACCGTGATACAATCGCAGGAATTTTGAGAGAGCTAAGAATGAATAGTGCTGATGTTATTATAAGGGAGGATATAGATGCTGATGATGTAATTGATATGATAGAAGGAAACAAGAGATACATTCCCGCAATAATTGTTGTAAATAAAGTTGACCTCGCTACCGAAACAGAGTTGAAAAAGATAAAAGAAATCATGAAGCCAGATTTATATATCTCGGCTGAAACAAAAAAAGGTTTGAATGAATTGAAAGACATGATATTCAACAAATTAAGCTTCATAAGAATCTATTGCAAAGAAATTGGGAAAAATGCTGACCTTGAAGAGCCAATAATATTGTTCAAAGGCGCGAAATTAAAAGATGTATGCGACAAGCTGCATCGGGATTTCATTTCAAAGTTCAAGTTTGCTAGATTGTGGGGAGCATCTGTGAAATTTGACGGCCAGAAAGTTTTGAATATAGAGCATGAAGTTAAAGACAAAGATATAATAGAAATACATCTTAAGTAAAAGTGCCACACACCAGTAGTTTTTATCTTAGAAAATGTATGTTCGTTAAATTTACAAAAACTATATAAAGAAGATAACAATAACCATCAACAAAAAGAGGCAACTTGTTTTAACAAATAAGAGGGTGAAAAAAAGATGGAACACATTAAAAAAGCCATACCAGGCTTGGTAGAAAAATATTATAATGAGAGCAAAGAAACTTGCGACATGATGGTTCCGGTTGTTGTCAAAAAAGGCCTTGACAATCTTAACCTGACGATGTTTTCTGAAAAGATGCGAAATGACATCTTGAATGCTGCTGCAGAGGAATACGTAAAGAAAGGCAGGACAGAAGAAGCCATAAGGGCCCTTGTGATGACTAACAATAGGCGAAGGCTTGTTGAAATCGGAGAGAATTTTCAAAATCTGAATATGTTCTCAAATGCAATAGACTGCTTCCAGCTTGCAGATGACAAGGAAAAGTTACTGAGGATTGGAGAGCACTGCCTTAGGGAAGGCCAGATGACTGATGCCGTAAAGGCATTCAAGCTAGTGGGGGATGCAGAGAAATTGATTAAAGTTGGAGATGAATGCACAAAAAGGGAAAAATATGCATCTGCAATAGAAGTTTTCAATATATTAAGCAACAAGGCTAAATTGGTGGAGCTTGGAGATAGATTGATGAAGGCAGACCAATTAGATCTCACTGAGAAAGCTTATTCATTAGCATTGGATCCAACAAGGCTTAACAGGCTTGGGGATGTATATCTCAAGAAGGAAGAATTGCAAAGTTCTTACAGGGTATACAAGCTTGCAAACAATGAGACGATGAAGCAGTTCCTAAAGGACAATTTCGGTCTTACAGAATAAAGGTGAAAAAATGAAACAAATTGCAAAATGGCTAAAGAACCAATTGTCAAAGATTGATGGCACAGAAGAATCTGGAGAAGATTATGTAACTTTGGAAGGAAGAAAATATGACCAAAAACTCCAAGTCAGGACATTTGCCCTTACAGAATTTGATGATGTCAAGAAGATAAGCAAATGCGTCAGGGAAGGCCAATCAGTAGTCTTAGTCGACTTAAAGCCATTGAAAGAAAAGGACATTATAGACCTTAAAAGGTCTGTAAACAAGCTTAAAGCCTTGACCCAAGAGGTTCAGGGAGACATAGCTGGCTTGTCTG
>JAHFJF010000022.1 GCA_023245975.1 archaeon | reverse complement strand
CAGGGCAGGGAAGACAAAGAAGCCTGTAAAAACACATTGCAGGGACATGGTAATATTGCCGAGCATGGTAGGATTGATGATACATATTCACAAGGGAAAAATGTTCGAGCCTGTAAGCATAGAAATAGAGATGCTTGGCCATTATCTTGGAGAGTTCACAATGACAAGGCAGAAAGTACAGCACTCAGCTCCAGGCATAGGCGCAACAAAATCTAGCGCAGCGGTATCGGTGAAGTAAATGGAACAGCAAAAAGAAGCAACGGCAAGTGGATCCAATCTACCATTGTCTTATAAGAATATTGCAATGGTTGGGGATTTCATTAGGGGCAGGACTGTAGAAAAAGCAAAATGGCTTCTTCAAAGAGTTATGGAAAAGAAAGTTGCAGTTCCTTATACGAAATTCAATATGGACCGTGGTCATAAGAAGGGAGAGATAGCGGCCGGAAGGTATCCGATTAAGACTGCTGCCGAAGTATTGAACTTGTTGAAATCAGCTGAGTCTAATGCAATTAACATGGGAATGAATGCTTCAAATCTGGTTGTAAGTCGTTTCATCGGCAATAAGGGTTCTACATCTTGGAGATCCGGAAGGAAAAGAAGAATTCAGGCAAAGACAGCCCACATAGAATTGTTCCTTGCTGAAAAGAAAGCAGAAAATAAAAAGAAGGGAGAGGCAAAGAAATGATTGAAAGAAAATTCGTGGCAGAGAAAATAAAAGAATTGCAAGTAGAGCAATTTATTGGAAAGCAGATCGGTCAGGGAAAGTATAGCAGGATAGAGATAAAGAAAACTCCCTTGGGTGAGAAAGTGATTGTATATACTGCAAAGCCAGGATTGATAGTTGGCAAGAGGGGAGAAGCAATAAAAGATTTGACAAAGGTGTTGAAGAACAAGTTCAAGATGGAGAATCCTCAAGTTGAAGTTTCAGAAGTTGCTAATCCTGATTTGGATGCGCAGACAGTTGCTGAAAGTATTTCAACAACTTTGGAAAAGTTCGGTCCTAAGAGGTTCAAGGCAATTGGTTATAAGATGCTGCAGAGAATAATTGATGCAGGTGCATTGGGTGGAGAGATTGTAGTAAGCGGCAGGGGTGTCCCTGGTGCAAGGGCAAAATCATGGAGATTCTATGCAGGTTACCTGAAGAAGTCTGGCGATGTTGCAGTTGAAGGTGTTGATCATGGAATGTGCACTGCAAACCTTAAGTCGGGAAGCGTTGGAATAAAAGTCAGTATCATGCCACCCACGACTGTATTGCCTGATAAGATTGTTATAAAGCCTATTCCTGAACAAGTTGAACAGCTTCAAGCTGAAGTTAAAACAGAAGAGAAAAAGGAAGAAAAGAAAAAAGCTCCGAGGAAAAGGCCTGCCAAGAAAGCAAAGCCAAAAGAAGAGCCAAAGGAAGAAGTTAAGGAAGAGCCAAAGGAGAATTCAGAATGATTAAGATTAGGGCAAAAGAAATAAGGCAGATGAAAGAGCCTGATTTGAATTCAAAGCTGAAAGAGCTCAAGAAAGAGCTTTTAAAAATAAATGCACAGATTGCAACTCACACTCCGCCAGAAAATCCTGGTAAGGTAAAGCAGGTAAAAAAGACAATTGCAAGAATGCTCACTATATTGCATGAGAAAAAGAGAGGAAATAAGACTGCTGCAAAGAAGCAGGTGGAGGTAAAGAGCAAGAAATGAGTGAAATGTGCCCAAAGTGCGGGTTGCCAAAAGACTTATGCGTCTGCGAAACTATCGCTAAGGAAGAGCAAAAGATTGAAGTCAGGCTCGTAAAGCGGAAGTTCGGCAAATTCATAACGACAATATCCGGCATCAATGACAAAAGCATTGATCTAAAGGAATTGGCAAAAAAGCTCAAGTCAAAGCTTGCTTGTGGAGGAACGACAAAGGGTGGAGTCATTGAGCTTCAAGGCAATCATGCCAATAAGGTCAAGCAGATTCTTGTCGATCTTGGTTTTCCGCAAAGCACGATAACGAGCGACTAAGATGGCAATAACTATGCACAACATACTTCGGCATGAGCTGATAGGGCTTATGATAAAGGTAACATCATCAGAAAACAAGTCACTCATAGGATTGCAGGGCACAATTGTCAATGAGACAAGGAATACATTGGAGATAAGGTCTGGGGAAAGATTAAAAAAGGTCCTCAAGGCACAAATCGTGTTCCAGGTTTCAATCAACAACCAAATAATTGAGATTGACGGCAAGAAATTGGTTGCAAGGCCGGAAGAAAGGCTCAAGAGGTAAAAAATGGATAAGGAAAACAAAACAAAAAACATCGGGGTTGATGTAAAGGCCCCATCAAGAACCTGCAACGACAGGAATTGCCCGTTCCATGGTAGCTTGCGCGTCAGGGGAAGAATATTCACAGGTACACTCATAAGGAAAGATTTGAACAACACTGCCACTATTGAATGGCCTAGGGTTGCATACCTGCAGAAGTTCGAGCGTTACGAAAAGAAAAGAAGCCGGGTAAAAGCGCACAATCCAGATTGCATAAATGCAGAAGTGAATGACAAGGTAACAATAATGGAGACAAGGCCAATATCAAAAACAAAGAGTTTTGTCATAATTGAGAAGGGAGAGAAAGAATGAAAGCAAACAGGTCATGCATAACAAAGTCTTTGCCGGTAGGTGCGGAAGTAGAGACTTGTGATAATTCCGGAGCCAAGGTAATCAAGATCATAAGCGTATTTGGCCATAAGACAGTAATAAGAAGGCTTTCAGCTGCAGGCGTTGGCGACATGGTAACTGCCTCTATAATAAAGGGAAAGCCTGAAGTAAGGAAGCAGGTAGTGCAGGCCATAATAGTTAGGCAAAAGAAAGAATTCAGAAGGCCTGACGGAATGAGGGTAAAGTTCGAAGATAATGCTGCAGTGGTATTGAAGGATGAGAAAGGAAATCCTAAGGGGACAATATTCAAGGGCCCTATAGCTAGGGAAGCTACAGAGAGATGGCCTGCAATAAGTAAGCTGGCATCAATAGTGGTATAAAAAATGAAAGCAGAATGGTCAAGCAAATGGAAGGCAAGCAACCAGCCTAGGAAGCAGAGGAAATACAGGCATAATGCACCGCTTCATGTAAAGCAGAAATTCGTTGCAGTCCATATGTCAAAAGATTTGAGGAAAAAATATGGCAAAAGAAGCATAACTGCAAGGAAGAATGATGTTGTTAAAATAATGAGGGGGCAGTTCACTGGAAAGTCAGGAAAGATTATTAGTGTAAATGTAAAGCGTTCAAGAATTGTTGTTGAAGGAATAGACAATGTGAAAAAAGACGGCACAAAAAAGCCATATCCATTGCAGCCTTCTAATTTAATGCTAACAGAATTGGATATGGATGACAAGAAGAGGCAGGCAAAGCTTGCTTCTAAGAAGGAGAAATAAAAAATGGTCAAGAAGCATATCGTAAGCATAAGCGCGCCAAAGTCATGGCCGATAAAAAGGAAAGCAGAAATGTTCCTATTGAGGCCTAACCCTGGAAGAGATATGGATACATCAATGCCAATCGGCATAATTATGAAGGATTTGCTGCATCTCACTTCAACTACAAAAGAGACTAAGAAAGTATTGAAAGATGGCAAGGTTCTGGTTAACAAGAAAAAGATAGGCGAAGTAAAATACCCAGTTGGCTTGATGGATGTTTTGGAAGTCCCAGAGCTCAGTTCTTATTATAGGCTGATATTAAGCACAAAGGGGAAAATAACAATGCACATGATAGATGAGAAAGAATCTTCAGTTAAGCCGTGCAAGATAATCAATAAGAGGTCTCTCAGTGGCGGCAAAATGCAAATCAATTTTGATGATGGCACAAATCTCTTGTCTGACAAGAAAGATTACAAAGTTGGAGATACATTAGTTTTGGAATTGCCTGCATTGAAGCCAAAGGAACACCTCAAGATGGAAAAGGGAGCCTTGGTATATGTTACGGCTGGAACAAAAGTCGGGGTGCTAGGCACATTTGAAGGTATAAAAAGTTTCAAGGGCGGCCAGCCAGATAATGTTTTAATAAAGACAAAAGATGGCACTATAGAAACTAGAAAGGAGTACGCGCTTGTTGTTGGCCATAATGGAAAAAGCGCAATTAGCTTAGAATGAACAAGATGAAAGAAATCAGGATTGAGAAATTAACTTTGAACATTGGTACTGGGAAGCCTGGGCCAGAGCTTGAGAAAGCTAAGAAGCTTTTAGAAATTGTGTCTGGCAGAAAGCCGATAGAGACAAAGACAAGCAAGAGAATTCCTGGCTGGGGATTGAGGCCTGGCTTGTCCATCGGTACTAAGGTAACATTAAGGGGAAATGAAGCAAAGGAGCTTCTTGGAAGATTGCTTAAGGCTGCCGAGAACACATTGAACCCTAGAAGTTTTGACCCTAATGGCAATGTTTCATTTGGATTGAAAGAATACATAGATATTCCTGGCGTGAAATATAATATGGAAATTGGAATCATAGGCCTTTCGGCAGCAGTAACATTGTCAAGACCAGGCTCAAGGATAAAGATAAGGTCCTTGAACCGGAAGAGAATTCCAACAAGGCACAGGGTAAATAAAGATGAAGCGATGGATTTCATTAGGCAGACATACAATACAAAAATAGGCGGAGGGGAATAATCAAATGACTGCAAGCAGTTACAAAAAAATGTTCAAACAGCTTAAGAATAAGCCAGTCAAGCTCAAGAAGTATGAGAAGCATAACATGCCGAAGAAAAGGGAATTTGGTATCGCAAGCAAGCCATGCAGGCTTTGCGGAAGATATGGTGGGCACATACAGAAGTATGGCCTTGATGTATGCAGGCAATGCTTCCGTGATAATGCTCAAAAATTAGGTTTCAAGAAATATAACTGAAGGAGAAAAAATGGCACTAAACGACACATTGGCAATCGCGATGTCAAACATGCTGAACGCAGAGAAGGTAGGTAAGGATTCATGCATAGTTCATCCCTCGTCAAAATTGATCAAGAAAGTATTGGAGATGATGCAGGATCAAGGCTATGTTGGAAGCTATGAGGTAATAACTGCGGGAAGGGGTGGATACCTAAAAATAAACCTCATCGGCGGATTAAATAATTGCGGTGTGATAAAGCCAAGGTTTTCAGTTACAAAATCAGAATATGAGAAGTTCGAGAAGAGATTCCTGCCTGCAAAGGATTTCGGGCTTATAATCATTTCAACATCAAAAGGTGTAATGACTTTGAAAGAAGCAAAGGAAAAAGGTCTTGGGGGAAAGCTATTGGCTTTTGTTTACTAAAATGATTCAAGAAGCAAAACTAAGGAAGGAAATTATGATACCTGATAGTGTGCACCTTACCTTGGATAATGGCTTGACAGTAAAGGGTCCCAAGGGAGAAATAAAGAAAGTAATGAACGAGCCTTCAGTAAAGATGGAATTGCAGGGCAACAAGCTGGTATTGTCGCCTTCAAAGCTGAACAAGAATCAGAAAAGAATAATCAACACCTGCAAGTCTCACATCAATAACATGATCCATGGTGTGCAGGAGCCTTTCGAGTACAAATTGAAAGTATGCTCAAGCCACTTCCCTATGAGCGTTGCAGTAGATGGGCATAATTTTGTAGTAAAGAATTTCTTGGGAGAAAAAGTTCCTAGGAAATCCACGATATTACCTAATACAAAAGTTACTGTGCAGGGAGATACAGTTACTGTTACAGGCCCAGACATTGAGGCAGTAAGCCAGACAGCAGCAAATATAGAACAATCAACAAGAATCACAAACAGGGACAGAAGGGTTTTCCAGGATGGAGTTTGGATCATCTCAAAAGCCGGGCAGGAGATTGCAAGATGAGCAAGGCAAGGCTTCTTCAGCAGAGAAATGCCATGAAGGCAAAAAGACCGGATTTCGTCAGGCAGCAAGGCCACTCATCAATAAGGCTTGCAAATGACAAGAAATGGAGGCAGCCAAAGGGCCAGCACTCAAAGCTGAGAAGAAAGTTCAGAGGAAAAGTAGCGCAACCATCGCCGGGATATTCATCTCCAAGGCTAGTCCGTGGCCTTCATCGCTCGGGCTTGAAGTCAGTAAATGTAAGCAACCTTTTCGGGTTGGAAGGGCTAAAGCCGGCAGAGCATGGAATTGTATTGTCAGGCATGGGCAGAAAGAAAAAGATTGATGTTGTAAGGAAAGCATTAGAGATGAAATTAAGAATATTCAACTTGAAAAATCCTGAATCTTTCTTGAAGGCAGTAGAAGATGAGCTTGCAAAGAAGAAGGAAGAAGCCAAGAAGAAGCATGATAAAAAGGAGAAATCCAAAGAGGAAGCTGTCAAGAAAGCAGAATCTAAGAAAGAGAAAGAAGAACTTACTGCAGAAGACAAGAAAGAGGCTGAAGATCAAGAAAAGAGAAATGTCTTGGAGAAGAAATAATGAGACTGACAAGCCAAAGAAGGGTAGCAGCACAATTGCTTAAGTGCGGTGAGAACCGTGTATGGTTTGATCCTGCAAGGCTTTCAGAAGTAAAGGAAGCCATCACCAAAGCAGATGTAAGGAAACTCATTAATGATTTGGCAATACAGAAAAGGGCAGAGGGCGGCCAGTCCAGATTCAGGGCAAGAAAGAACATTTTGCAAAAGAGGAAAGGAAGGCAGCATGGCCCTGGTTCGCATAAGGGCACGCCAAATGCAAGAGCCAATCTGAAAGATATGTGGATGGCAAGGACAAGAGCCCAAAGGGAATTCGCAAAAATGTTGAGGGACAAGAAATTGATAGAAAATGCAGTTTACCATGATGTTTATATGAAAATTAAGGGAGGATTCTTCAGGAGCATAAGGCACATAAAACTGTACCTTGGCGAGAGAAACCTGTTTAGGAAACCACAATGAGCACAGGGCCGACAAATCTGGTAGTGAAGAGAAGAAGAAGGGAAGGCAAGACAGATTATAAGCTAAGGCTGAAACTTGTCGCATCCATGAAGCCGAGATTGGTAGTCAGGAAATCATTGAAGAACATAACTGCGCAGCTTGTTGAATACGGAGAGGCCGGCGACAAGGTGATAACTTCATCCAACAGCAGGGAGCTGGTAAAGCTCGGCTGGAAGCATTCAAGAAAAAATATTCCGGCTGCTTACTTGACAGGATTATTATTGGGGCATAAGGCAAAATCAAAAGGCATGCAAGAAGCAATCTTGGACATGGGCCATTACAAGTCAGTAAAGGGCAATGTTATTTATGCTGCATTGAAAGGCGCAGTTGATGCAGGCTTGAATGTTCCTCACGACAGCAAAATGCTGCCTGCAGAAAGATTGAGCGGCTCTCACACAAAGAATCCTGCTGCTGTTAAGAAAGATTTGGAAGAAGTTAAGAAAAAGATAGGGGCTAAAAAATGAAACGAAGAGAAAAACGCGATCATGAAGATTTTTCCGGCGTAAGGCGGGAGAAGGAATTCAGGATAGATGACTGGACTCCAAAGACAGAAACGGGAAGAAAAGTAAAGGCAGGTGAGATAAACAGCCTTGCAACAATTATAGACCGCGGAGAGAAAATAATCGAGCCTGAAATAGTTGATGCTTTATTGAAAAGTTTAGAACACGATTTGCTGATGATAGGCCAGTCAAAAGGTAAGTTCGGCGGCGGGAAAAGAACTATCTGGAGACAAACACAGAAGAAGACGATGGAAGGAAACAAGCCTTCATTCGCAACAATGGCAGTTGTAGGAAACAAGGATGGTTTCATCGGCATAGGCATGGGCAAGGCAAAAGAGACAATGCCTGCAAGGGAAAAAGCTGTAAGGGCAGCAAAGTTAAGCATAATCAAGATTAAGAGGGGATGCGGCTCATGGGAATGCTATTGCGGTGAGCCACATTCAATACCATTCGCTGTCGAGGGGAAAAGCGGCTCGTCAAGGGTAAAATTGATGCCAGCTCCAAAAGGTACTGGCTTGGTAGTTGCAAAGGAATGCCAGAAGATTCTTGCATTGGCAGGGATTAAGGATTTGTATTCAAAGACAGCAGGCCAGACAGTAACAAGGGTAAATCTTTTATATGCATGCTTGGATGCATTGAAAAAGCTGACAAGCATGAAAACAAAGCCGGACCAGCAAAAGGTGTTCGGGATATTAGAAGGTCAACATGAATAGGCGAATAGCTATAATCAGGGTACGTGGAAGCGCAAATATACGCAAGCAGGTAGCTGATACTTTCACTATGCTGAGGCTTTACAAGAAAAACAATTGCGTAATAATACCAAATAATCCATCATACTTGGGAATGCTTGAAAAAGTCAAGGATTTCGTCACATGGGGCGAGATAGATAAGGAAACATGCAAGGAATTATTGTTGAAGCGTGGTAGGCTGCCTCTTGGAAAACTTGATGACCAGTATATGAAAGACAAGGCCAGTATGACTGTTGATGAGTTTGTTGATGCTTATTTGGATTTCAAGAAAGAGCTTAAGGATGTTCCAGGATTAAAGCCATTCTTCAAACTGAATTCGCCGTCGAAAGGATTCGATAAGCTAGGAATAAAAAAGCCATATTCTTTGGGCGGTGCATTAGGATACAGGAAAAATTTCATAAATGATCTGATAAGGAGAATGTTATGACTACAAATAAGAGAAGGAAAGTAGTGAGATACCGAGGTTCTAAAACACACGGTGGCGGCTCAAAGAAAAAGAGGAGGGGCTCAGGCCACAGGGGCGGAGTTGGTATGGCAGGTACTGGTAAGAGAGCTGACCAGAAGAAGCCAACAATTTTAAAATTATACGGAAGCTCATATTTCGGAAGGCATGGTTTCATAAGGCCGACAACAGTAACAGTAAAGGCTATAAATGTCGGCATGCTTAATGATATGTTGCCACGGCTTGTTTCAGAGAAGAAGGCTACTGAAGAAAAAGGCGCTTTTGTCGTTGACCTAAAAGATTTGGGTTATGACAAGCTTCTCGGGTCAGGCCATGTAACAAGAAAAATAAAAGTCAAGGCTAAGGCTGTAAGCGCAAATGCTGCTGAGAAAGTTGCTGCTGCTGGCGGCGAGGCATTGGCTGAACAAAAAGTGGAAATGGCTGTAGAAAAAAATGAATCTCAATGACGTGCTCCTTAACTTGCCAGAAGTTAAGGGTCCATTGCAAAAGAGGCTTTCTTTTAAGGAAAAGCTAAAATGGACAGGTCTTGTTATTTTCGCATTCTTTATTTTGGGATTAGTTCCCCTTTATGGCTTGGGCGCAAATGCATTGCAGCAATTCTCGCAGCTTTCTATTTTATTGGGTGCAAGTTTTGGTTCTTTGATATCATTGGGCATCGGCCCATTGGTAACAGCATCAATAGTATTGCAGCTATTGAACGGTTCTGGAATATTGAAATTTGACTTGACTACTAAAGAGGGCAAAAAAACATTCCAGGGCTTGCAAAAATTATTGGGTATATTCTTCGTTCTTTTTGAAGCTTCGATATATGTATTTCTCGGAGGTCTTGCTCCGGCAGCAACATTGGCTCCCGCACAATATAGGATGATGCAGTTTGTTCTTGTGGCCCAGTTAGCAATTGGCGGTCTTTTGATAATGTACATGGATGAAGTTGTAAGCAAATGGGGATTCGGTTCTGGAATAAGCCTCTTCATAGCAGCTGGTGTTGCTTCAGAGATAGTGATAAGGGCATTCTCTCCATTGACAACTGCAGGAACTTTTGCTTTCGGCTCAGCGCAGCCTCCTATAGGAAGGATATGGGTTTTCATATTATCTTTGCTCAGCAGGAATCCCACTGAAGCAATATTGGCATTGACAGCAATTTTGGCGACTGTATTTGTCTTTGCAGTTTCTGTTTACGGCCAGGCAATGAAGATAGAAATACCATTATCATTCGGCAGATTCGGAGGCCAGGGGATAAGATGGCCATTGAATTTCATTTACACTTCTAATATTCCTGTAATTTTAGTTGCAGCATTGTTGGCTAATGTACAGCTTCTTGCAAGGCTTTTGGAAAATTGGGGCAGGCCAATTTTAGGGACTTTCTCGGGAAATACTCCCGCCACAGGTTTTGTCGCTTGGGTTCATCCTCCAAACATAGTTGAGCTTGCTATACGTGGAGTTTTAAGCCCACTTGATTTTGCCCACGCATTCACTTACATACTTTTCATGATAGGCGGAGCTGTTTTATTTTCTATATTCTGGGTTCAGACATCTGGCCAGGACGCAAGAAGCGTTGCGAAGCAGATTATGGCTTCAGGATTGCAAATGCCAGGCTTCAGGAGAGATGAGAGAATTTTAGAGCATGTATTGTC
>JAHFJF010000124.1 GCA_023245975.1 archaeon | reverse complement strand
CTGCTCTATAGATTATTTGATGAGAAGGCTCGGCTTTAGGGATTATGCAGACCAGCTAAACCATTGCATCAGTTTTTTTAGGGAAAATCCTAAAATGGTGCCAAGATTTGAGTATGTATTGGTAGATGAATATCAGGACGTCAATTCATCGCAGATAGAGCTGCTAGATATCCTAAAGCCCGATAATTTATTTGTTGTAGGTGATCCTAGGCAGTCAATATTTGGATGGAGGGGCTCTAAGATAAGCTACATATTGAACTTCGAGGAGAAACATCCTGATTGCGAGACAATAACTCTGACCACAAACTACAGGTCATCAAGCCATATCGTCGAGCTTATGAACAAGTCCCTCGACAACATGAAGATTCCAGAGCTCAAGGCATCTTTCGAGGGGGATAATAAAATTCATCTTCTTAATTTTGAATCTGAAGATGATGAGCGCAACTTCATAATTGCTAAGATAAATGAGCTATCTCTTCCAAGGAACGAGATTTTTGTGCTTGCAAGGACAAACAGGATGGTAAAAGATATTTCGCAAAGCATGAAAATTCATGGCATAAAGCACCTTGTAAAAACTGACGAGACAAAAACAGATGATGAGGCATCAGAAGATGAGGTTGTTATTGCAACCATACACTCAATCAAGGGGCTAGAGTCAAGCGCTGTTTTTGTGGCGGGTTGCAGCGGCTTTAACTTCCCGTGCAAGGCATCCGATCATCCGATAATGGATGCAATCAAGGTTTATGACTATGACAAGGAAGAAGAGGAGAGAAGATTGTTTTATGTGGCATTGAGCCGGGCAAAAAACGAGATATACTTAACCTACACCGGAAAGAGCCATACAAGGTTCATAAACCAAAAGATGCTGGATATAATAGGCAAGGGTGCAAGATATGCGCAAACAAAGTTCAATACAAATGATTCAAAGGCCGGCCCTAATTTGGACGTTTTCTCGAGGCTCAAGGCATGGAGAAAAGATTTATCTGAAAACCTAGACCTTCCGGCATATATTATCATGCACGACAAGACGCTAATGGACATAGCAACTCTAAGCCCATCTAGCTTGCAAGAACTAAAAGAGATATCCGGCATAGGTCCTGCAAAGCTTCAAAGATACGGCAAGGAGATACTAGATATTGTTAGCGGGCTTAAGATTTGAATTTTTTATTTGAAGCAATAAATCTAAAATGACTCAAAAAAACATAGCAAAAATAATGGAAATTCTAAAGCAAGCCGTTAAGGATTTTGAAAATCCAATAGTTGCAGATATTGGTGAAGAGACAAGGAGCCCTTTCATGGTTCTCGTATCATGCCTTCTTAGCCTTCGCACAATGGATAAGGTAACTGCCCCAGTATCAAGAAAACTCTTTGCTGTCGCAAAAACTCCAGAGGATATTTCAAGAATGCCGATAAAGAATCTCCAAGAGATAATAAGGCAGGTTAATTATTATATAACCAAATCAAAGAGAATAAAGGATATTTCTAAAATTCTCATCGAAAAGCATGATGGATTGGTGCCTGATAGCTTTGATGTTCTAATGAGCCTAAAAGGAGTTGGGAGAAAGACTGCAAATATAGTTATGACATACGGACATTTCAAGAGCGGCTACATTGCAATTGACACCCACTGCAACAGAATCCCAAACCGCCTCGGCTGGATAAACACGAAAAATCCAAATGAGACTGAAATCGAGATAAAAAAAATCCTGCCGAAAAAATACTGGCAGGACTTCAACGACATATTCGTAAAGTTTGGCCAGAATATCTGCAAGCCTATCGGCCCCAAATGCGGCGCATGCCCTATAAACAATTATTGCAGGTATTATAAGGCATCAACTAACTCAATCATATAAAAGGCTCTGTAGAAAATCTCTCTTATCGCTTCGGGTTAGCAGATTATAGGCACGGACATTAATATTCGTAATGGGTATCTCGTGCCTATATCAGGCGGACTTTGGGAAATTGTAATGAAAAACCAAAGTCCGCCGCTATAAATTCCTTAGTTCATTCTTTAATAACCAACATTCTTACTTAGGAGCCGTCCCTCTTGTTAGTTTTTATTTACTCCATTATTGGAATTTACTTGATGCTGCTAACCTGCATTTTCTACAGAGCCCATATAAAATATTATAAAGCATCAAATAAAATATCATTCATGCCAAAATTAGGAGATATAGCACACATTAGCGGCAGAGATGTGGATGGTGACAAAGATGTAGTGCGCATTATAATGGACACCTCTGCACTGATTGCATGGGAGCATGGCGAATTTTGGATTCCAGAGTATTTTTCCAACGTATTAGAAACAAATGACGTGGTTTATAAGGTGCTTCTTTTTGAAATGGTAAGGCGCGAATTGGATTATATTCATAATAATCAGACAAAGGATGATTTCGGAATGATAAAGCTATCCACCTCGCCAGATAAAATCTATGAAAGACTGCAAAGAAACCAAATCAATAGCAGAGTCAGCACATTTAATATCCCAAAAGGATTGCATTCTATAGTAAATGACAACTATGTATCTCAGTCAAAAAAATATTTAGGCGGTAGAACTCTTAGCGACGTAGATTCTTATATTGTAGGCGCAGCTTACCAATATGCCATAAGAGGTATAACCT
>JAHFJF010000021.1 GCA_023245975.1 archaeon | reverse complement strand
AGTAGTTTTTTCCTTTCTATTTCCATCAGTTCCATTAAATCTTCTTCTATTGGGCGCAGTCTTTTTGGAGTTTCTTCAACATCTATTCTAATCATTTTCTCTGCTAATTCTTGCCTTTTTGATTTGAACTTGTTTTTTAGTGATTTTGCAATATATTTCACCTTCATATAGGGGGATGTAATCAGATAATAGGGAATATTTACCAATAAGCTGCCACTTGGTTTTTCATCAAATTGTCTGTAAAACAATCTGCAAATATTCCCCAAAAGAGGGATAAGAGCGAAACCAAAATATGCATTGCTAGTTACACACCCTACTGCAAAACTGGCAAATGATACAGTTAGTTCTAAAACGATATTATGCTTAGAATAATCTAGTGCATCTTCACCATATTTTCCTGCAATTCTTTCTTGCCATTTACCTGGCATGGCGCCATAAGCAATATACCGTCCTGACTTGAGTGTTATTTTTGTGAAGTCTTTCCCAACTTCATAAGCTACCCTTAAATTATTAACATTTAGGCTCTCATTTTCAACCAGTTCTTCCAAAAACTCTTCTTTCACTGGAAATTTCCTATTTTCATTTCTTTTAATTGCATCAGTAAACATAGAAACAATGTCGGCCTGCCGATAAGGGCCATTCCCTGCAAAATGGCCATCAAATTCTGTCTCAATTCCATACACTTTAGCTAATCCAACTGCCTTCTCTTTAATATCGCCAGGGAGTTCTTCAAGTATCCTCCTTACCAATGTTTCATCGTAGTTGATTTTGCTCATCTTTTTTCTCCAGTAGTATTTATCTTACTAACCAGTCTAGAAGTCCAATGAAAATCAGGTGGGCATCCCCAAAGAAAATAGCTACCATAAGAAAGACGATAATTACGGCCATAAGGCCATATACTATCTTCTGGCGGTACAAAAATAGAATCTTTTATTTCTGTATGGATTTCTGTTAGTGGGCATCCATAAATAAATTTGATAAAGTCCTCTTTGAATGTACTAAGGTCATAAATGTAGTATGGCTTTTTATCACCAATATCAAATTCCCTCTTCTCTGAATATTTAAATTCACCAGAAATATTATACTTTTTCCCATCATAAATAATCCCTTCAGGGTCAAGATAGGTAACCAGAATATTGCCTTTTTTGTAGAATGCCAAGTTAAACCATTCTCCATAACATTTATTTTTAAAATCTTCAAATACATAAGTAAATCTCTCAGCAAGTTTACCATTAAAGCCATCATTTAGCAACCCATATACTTCCCAAGGATATGGGTGGCGCCATTCAGTTCCTTTTGTTCTATCAATGCTTTGATCAAATCGATTTAATATTCTTTTTTTCCCATCCCTTGGAGCAATCAATTCCCATTCAAGGTCTCTGTATGAAGTTTGTTGCATTTTATATTCACCAATTACTTATCCTTTTTCTGCAGCTCAGCGCTGCCATTTCGCTTTTTCAGTGAATCAATTATTGTAGAAGAAACCAGTCTTAAATTTTCTTCACCTTTCTTATAGTCACCAGCTGTAACCTGCAATGAATATCTTGGTGCGCCGAGGTAATTCAAGCTTGCTTTGATATGCTTTGACTTTGCAAATTCAAGGCCGGAATTCAATGAATCTTTGATATCATTAATCCCATTATCAGAATAGCTTGTAAGCAGCAATACGCCCCTGGTTTCTATCTCAGGCGGCTTTATTCTTTCCTTGACAACTTCTGACATAGTCATGGTTATTTCTTTAGGAAATCCAAGCTCTTCAAGGATAGATTCTCCATTTGCGGAAATGTCTTGGAAACAGGCGAATATGCTTCCATAATTCTCAATTATTGGCTTTGCATATTTTGAAAGCATCTCTTCATATGGAATCTTGAGCTTAATCGCAACTGCCTCTAGAATTTTTTCAGCTTTTTGCTCTTGCCTTACGGCTTCGATTTTCTTAATCCTATCAGTTGTTGATACCCTTCTTAATGACAAGTCAATTTGCTTCTTGTCTAGGGAAACTCTTAAAACAACGCATACTAGTTTCTTCCCTTCCTTTACATAATCCCTTATGTTCCTTATTCTTCCTGGTGCGATTTCTGATATATGCACCATGGCTTCTCTATTAGAATATTCATCTAAAGTGACAAATATTGCATGGTAAAGTATCTTGTTTACTGTGCATTGGACTATTTCTCCCTCTTCAGGAATGCCTTCTTTCTTTATTACCATTTTATGCTCTTAAAATTAGATTTATTTATAAAGGTTTGGTGAGGGATAGAAGGCAGTCGGGCATATTCAAATTTAATCAAGAACTTCTAAAACTCTTGCTTCAACCTGTGACTTTCCGCCGACAGGATGTGCCAATGGCTTTCCGCATACCAGGCAATTCACTACGGTTGCGCACTTGCCGAATATAATCTGCTCATTCTTGCAATTGCATCTTACTTTCATGAATTTCGTTGATGGTTCTTTTAGGTTTACCATTTTAAGCGGTTAACATCTCCACCTTTTTAAGCCTTCTTCCATGAATTAGCCATGACTTTCCGCATTTCTTGCATTTAATTGTTAAGTTTAGCTTCTTGCTCTTTTTAGCTCCAGTCCTTTTCCATGCGCTGATTGGCTTTCTTGAGTATCTTCCCTGATTGCCGAATCCTCTATTGTCCCCTCTCTTCCTGATTCTTGCTTGGGAACCCCTGGACATCGGGTGTGTTTTGTTTCTTCCGCCTTGTTTTGTGATAGAAACAGCCATCTCTTGGTGAGAATTGCATTTCTTACAATATTTCTTCATCTTCTTTGGTATTTTCATTTTCCATTACCGCCTGGCCAAGAGAAACAAGCATATCAGCAATCTGCATTGGCACTGATATGATGGCTTCATTGGCGAATGGCCCATATGGCTGTAAGTCTGTACCCAAGAATTCAGGCACATCGCATGTCATACGGACCTTGCATCCATTATCCGTTTCGGCTTTCGTTTTTAAATCTTTTGGTTTTTCGGCATTTTGTGATGGCAAGGACAATGAGAAAAAGCCATCCCTTGCACTCTCTATTAATGACCTTATGCCATTGTAAAATCCATGTTCCTCTGGTAATAACGAGGAATTGTCATATATTCGCTCTTTATTCCTTGCAGACAACAGTGCAAGCTGTACTATCTTTGCTTCCCTTCTGTCATAGAGGTCTCTTACAATTTTTAGAACATTTTTAAGCTGTGTCCTTGTTTTTTCAATCTCTTGAGATGCGAATATGCTGTCTTTTCCGGCTTGTGATTCAAGTATGTTTTGCTTGTCTTTTATGTAAGAAACAACATTCTGGTAGAAATCATGGCTTAATTTTTGCAGTTCATCCCTTGCTTTCTCCCTTCGCATTATATCGTACAATGTCTCAAAAGTTATTACAGGGTCATTTGCAGCCATAAAAATTGGAATAAGTAATAAGTATAAATATGTTTAGCTTTTTATTAAAAATTTCAATACATTTTTTCCTTTCATCATTCCCAAGCTTCCTTTTGAAGCATTATTTTCTGTAAATTCTAATCCGTCTCTCTTTCCAAAGCCATAAGCCAATAATGGCACTGGATGTGATGAATGCCTTTTAAGCTCACAGGGTGTTGAATGGTCAGAAGTGACTATCAATCTGAATTCTTTTAGCTTTCTTAATTCTGAGAAGAATCTTTTATCTATCATTTCCATTATTTTCTTTTTTTCTAAAGGCAGCCCATCATGCCCGGGAATGTCTGTTTCTTTGATGTGTATATAGAAATTATCATATTTATTCCAATTGAATCTTAAATATTTTAATGCCCGTGAGAGATAAGCATCAAGGCTTTTATACAGATGTTCATAGATATTTCTTGACTTTATTTTCGGTAATTTTACTTGTAATACTTTCATTCCAGCCAATTCTGCAATCCCTTTCTCTAATGGCATTCCGACAATGGCAGCCCATTTCTTTTTTTTCTTTAGTTTGGGCAGCATGTTTCCTGCATCTCTGGGTAATATAATATTTGCTGGCAATAAGCCAGAACCAATCCTTTTCCTATTTACCTGATGATTAGCCAGGATATTCCTTGATTGTTTTACGAAATCGTTTACAATATCAGCTGTATCTGATGCTTTTTTTTCTAAAGGGATGCATTCTGGCAATGTCAGATCAGGATTTTCTTTTGCGACACCAAAACTCCCTTCTTTTGAATATGCTGGATCAATATTAGATATATTGCTTGAGAACTTTCCGTAGAGAACAAGTATTCCCCGATGCTCGAAAGTGTTTTTGAAAAGGAATCTACATTTTAATTTAATTTTTTTATTTATTTCCTTTGCGAGCTTATTAGCTTCATCTGTTGTAAGATTTCTTCCTGCTCTTCTTTCGATGATCATATTTCCTTTTGCAGTGGCAAAGTTTGTCCTTAAAGCCAAGAAATTCTTGCCAAGATTTATTCCAGCACCAAAAGCTTCTAATGGGCCCCTTCCGGAAAAGCTGCCGAATGGGTCATATCCCAATAATGCAAAGACAGCAACGTCAGATTCGGGTGCAATATCCTTAGCGACAGTTTGAACCAATCCGAGCTGGGAATTCATTGAGAAATAATCTAAATTAGGCTTTTTAGCAGCTTCAAATGGTGTCTTGCCATTAAGCTCTTTTGATGGCAAATCTGCTGCCCCATCCATTATTACAAAAACAGTTTTCACAGATAAGTTTAAGAATTGTTTGCTTATAAGCCTTACTTTATGAAAATAAAACAGTTGCCGGAAGACTTCCTTGTCAAGGAAATAAATAGCCTGAAGACAGGCTCTATAAATGGCAAATATTGCGCTTTTACATTGAAGAAAAAATACTGGAATACTATTGATGCGGTTAGGGAAATCGCAAAACGAATCGGCATAAACGAAAGTGACATAAGATATTCTGGACTGAAAGACAGGAATGCAATAACCGAGCAATTGATAACCGTTGATATAACTAACTACAAGATTGTTCAGAGGGTGAAAATTAATGATATACAGCTTGAATTTTTGGGCATGGCAGAAAGGCATGCAGAAACTTCGGACAATAATGGAAATCAGTTTGCCATAACAATCCGTGACATAGAAAAGAAATATGCTAGGCTTCCAAAGAAAATCCCTAATTATTATGATGAGCAGAGATTTGGCAATGAATCCAACAACCATGATGTTGGAAGATTAATGGTAAAAAAGAAATTCAAGGAAGCATGCGATTTGCTAAAAATAACTGCCGCAGATAACGATTATGTCTCTGCATTGAAAAAAACTGGAACATCTCACATCTATTTTAGCGCATATCAGTCTTATTTATTTAATATGGCTCTCTCATATTTGATAAGGAAAGATTGCAAGAAGTTTACAGAGATAGATATTTCTGGAATGAAATTAGCCTTTCCAGGCAGCTCAAAGTGCATCGAAGGCTTTCCAGAGAGGCTGCCATTAATAAATTTCGATGCAGAATTTGAAGATGAGAGAGTCAAAGAGGCATACGAATCGATTTTGAGTCAAGAAGTGATTAATCCTAGGGATTTTGCGCTCAGGCAGTTCCCAAATTTGGTAAGCAGTTCGCCCGAAAGGCAGGCCTTAATTTCTGTGGAAGGATTCAAGGTCAAAGGCTACTCTGAAGATGAGCTGAACAAAGGCAGGAAGAAGCAGATAGTTGGATTCTCATTGCCTAGGGGAAGCTACGCCACTATGGTAATTAAGGCTTTGATAGGAAAAGACTTATTAATTCAGTAATAATTAAGATGATTGATGCCAAAGGATTTTAGGGGAAAGCTGGAAGAATACCTTCTTTCTTTGGAAAAAGAGCTTAGTGCACCAGAAAGATATAGAAATTCTGTAATGACTCTATTTGACAAGACAGAAGATTACGGGAAAAGGGAATTAAGCGACAATGATTTTGAGAGGATAAAGTGCCTTGCACGCAATTCATACTTGAATATAATCGACACTCAAGAACATACTTCGAAAATTCGCGAGTCATTTGCGGAGGAAGTAAAAGGTTTGGAGGCTACTGCTGAGAGCCTATATCAGGCGGCATCTGAAATTGAAAAAGAAGAGGAACAATTAAATCGATTAAAGAAAAGTGATGAGGCGGTAAGAAATGCTTTATCGCAGCTAGAAAAGGAATTAAAAAAATTGAAAACAATTACCAAGAAAGATACAACGCTTCTAAATTGAAATCAACCCAAAGAATTTAGGTAGTCTATAAAACCAAAAGCCGAATAGCCAAAAGCATTATAAATCATGAATAGAAAGGCAATACCATGTTCAAGTTTCTTAAAGAAAAGATAAAGAATGCCATTGGTAAGATTAGCGAAGAAGTAGAAGAAAAAGTGCCTGAGACATTAGTAGAGCAGACTGTAGTAAAGGTACATACAGAAGCTATGGAAGAAGAGGACAAGAAGAATGTTCTGATCAAGTTAAAAGAGAAGATTGTCAAAAAGGACGAACCCAAAACCAGCCGCCTCGAAGAGCTTGAGAAAAGGATAGAAGATGAGAAGAAGCATCCGCACAAGCCACATAAAGAAGATGTAACAATAACAGAAGATGAGGCAAAGAAGCTGGAGAAAGGCTTTACAGAAGAAGAAAAGAAAGGGGTTTTTGAAAGGATAAAACAGGTTATTGTAACAAAGAAGATTTCTGAAGAGAAATTCAATGAGATGTTTGAGGATTTGGAGATAGGAATGATGGAGAATAATGTTGCCATGGAGGTTGTTGAAAAAATAAAGGCGGACCTAAAATCAGAGATAGTTGAAAAGCCAGTAAAAAGAGAAGATGTTGAAAATATAATCCTAAATTCTCTAAGCAATAGCATATCAAGCCTTTTGAAGATTGAAAGGCCAAATCTGATTAGAGAGATAAAAGGCAAGCAGGAAAAACCCTACATAATCGCATTTGTCGGGATAAATGGCGGGGGGAAGACAACTACTGTAGCAAAAATGGCAAATTATCTTAAAAAGAATAATTTAAAATGCGTACTTGCGGCAGCTGACACATTCAGGAGCGCAGCTATACAGCAATTGGAAGAGCATGCTAAGAATTTGAATGTTCCAATAGTAAAGCATGATTACGGCGCTGATCCGGCAGCAGTAGCTTTTGATGCAATAAAGATGGCCAAGGCAAGGGGCTTCGATGTAGTATTGATTGACACTGCAGGAAGGCAGCATAGCAATATTAACCTGGTGGATGAAATGAAAAAGATAATTCGTGTTGCAAAGCCGGATTTGAAAATCTACATTGGAGAAATGATTTCAGGTAACGATTGCATTGAGCAGATACAGAATTTTGATTCCGCAATATCAATTGATGGTGCAGTTTTAACAAAAGCAGACATAGATGAAAAAGGCGGCACGGCTATCTCAGTATCTTACGTAACAAAGAAACCAATCATGTTTCTTTGCACAGGCCAGGGTTATGATGACATAGAGGAGTTCAAGCCGGAAAAGATCATGCAGAATCTCGGTCTTTAAGGCCTGAAAGTAAATGTTTTAGAAATATACATTTCGTCTGAAGCTCCGCTTTCTACGTAAATCATGGGTATGACCGATGTTTCTACTAGCATTGATGGTGGAAATGGGCCCCAGTTATATCTGGTTAAAAGATACCTCTTAATTCTAAGCCAGTGCTGTTGGCCTTCAATTACTGTTTGGTCAAAAGCCTCACGCATTGTTATCCTGCCATCTATGTTAGCATCGCTTTCAGGATCAGTTAGGTTTTCGAAAAAGTTTGCGCCGGTAGTGTAATCCCTGTCGACCCAGCCGTATGTGTTTGACTGTGTTGAAGAGACTATGACATAATTTGGAATTTCAAGCTTGGCTGCCAAGGCGCCAGAGTGGCACGCATCTATAACAAGCAATCCCTGCTTGGGCCTTATCCTATTGACTAGCCCCTGCAATTCTATATATGTGAATTCGTCCTCACCATCTTGTTCTATCTCTAAATAATTCTCGTCACCATGTGTTCCAACAAACATGACAAAAGTATCATTGCTGGTAACTTGACCCTGTAGCCGATTTATTATAGATTCTAGATTGCTCTGGGTAGCCCTATTGTTATAAGAGCCGTTGAATTGATAATTTCGAAGCTCCTCAATAGTCTCATGCTCTAAAGGTTCTGAGAGATCAGGATGGCCATCAGCATAAAGGAAGTAGATGTTTTCCCTATTGAAGCCAAGTTCGCGCAGATGCTTGTATATTCTTACTCCACCCAATAAAAAAGAATTTCTGTCGATTGGGTCTGCCAAAGAGCTGCCCCTTTCTCCACGGCTGCTTCCTACCATAACTATTGCATACTTGTGGCCGGCAGGATCGGGGTTAAGTGATTGGTCTGAATTTGTTTTGGCATATATTGGTGTACTTAATGACAATGCCAAAGAAAAGAGCAAGTTGCGCAAAGCATGCATTATTGAAACTAGACGTATTTATAATATATAAATCTGACCTTACTACTGTAGCAAAGTCCTAAATTCTTAAATAGTAGAAAAACATTATTTCTAATATGAAAAAGAAAGCATCAAGGAAGAAAGCGGCTGGAAAGAGTATCATCGAGCTTAATTTAAGAATTACGCCATTGTCTGAAAAACTATTAAAAGAGCTTAAGGGAAGCAAGGAGTTTAAGAACAAGAACCAAGTGATAGAGGCTGCAATAAGTTTTTTCTATATGTGGCAGAAACTGCCTTCTGAATTCAATAAGCTACACGAATTAAGAAATAATGAGATTACTGCAAATGCGCATTTGAAGCATGTGGAAAGGCTGACTTCTGATGTATTGCTCAAATTGCCGTTAAAGAAGGACAAGAAAGAATAAACTGGCTACCTTTTATAAACACTAAGCTTTATAAACCAAAATCCGATAAAGGCAATAATATGGTATTGGAAAAGCTGTCTGAATCACTGAAAAACACGCTGTCTAAGATAGCCAGGAGCATGTTCGTAGATGAGAAATTAATTGATGAGTTAGTAAAGGACATCCAACGTGCTTTATTGCAGGCCGATGTCAATGTCCAATTGGTTTTTTCTTTAACGAAAGAGATTAGGAGAAGGGCTATTGAAGAGAAGCCTCCAGCAAGCATAACCCAGAGGGAATACTTAGTGAAAATTGTCTATGAAGAATTGACAAGATTTTTGGGTGGAGAAAAGAATGAAATTACAATCAGCAAGAAGCCATTCAAGATAATGATGGTGGGATTGTTTGGTAGCGGAAAAACTACTTCAATAGGTAAATTATCAAAATTCTATTCAAAAAGAGGCTATAAGGTCGCCACAGTTGGTTTAGACGTGCACAGGCCTGCAGCTCCAGAACAGTTAGAACAGGTATGCCAAAGGATTGGTATTCCTTGCTACATACAGAAAGGCGAGAAGAATCCTCTAAAAATATATCAGGAATTCGAAAAGGAATTGAGCAAGTTTGATATTATAATCATAGACACTGCCGGCAGAGATGCATTAAGCAGGGATCTTATTGAAGAGCTTGAGATTCTTAATGAGCATATCAAGCCAAACGAGAGATTATTGGTAATATCAGCAGATATTGGCCAGGCTGCACAGAAGCAGGCGCAGCAGTTTCATGAGTCCTGCCATATCACTGGTGTTGTAATCACAAAGATGGATGGCACTGCCAAAGGTGGCGGAGCATTGTCTGCATGTTCAGTAACAAAAGCTCCTGTAAAGTTCATTGGCGTCGGCGAGAAAGCAGACGATTTGGAGCAGTTCAACCCTAAAGGTTTCGTTGGCAGGCTATTGGGGATGGGAGATATAGAAGCATTATTGGAAAAAGCCCAGTTCGCTATAGAAGAGAGCAAGGCCGAAAATCTTGGGAAAAAATTGGTGGAAGGCGATTTCACTTTCATCGACCTTTACGACCAGATGGAAGCAATGCAGAAGATGGGCTCATTGCAAAAGATAATAGAATTAATCCCAGGTATGGGCAACTTGAACATTCCCAAAGAAATGCTTAATGTCCAGGAAAGCAAACTGAGAAAATGGAAATTTATTCTGCAGTCAATGACAAAGAAAGAATTGGAGAATCCTGATGTGATGGATTCAAGCAGGATAGACAGGATTGCAAAAGGTTCCGGTTGTAGCAGTAGTGATGTAAGGGATTTGTTGAAGCAGTACAAGATGAGCAAGAAGATGATGAAGGTAATGAAAGGCACTGCAGGCGAAGATGTTTCCAAGATGATGAAGAAGTTCAAGGGCAAAATGCCTAAAGGGATGAAACTTTAGATTTGATTATCTATTCCCGGTTCATTTCTAAATCTTTCCGGAGATTTACCCACATGCGTAGAACATCCGTATAATTCAGAATAGATAGAATCCTGGCAT
>JAHFJF010000123.1 GCA_023245975.1 archaeon | reverse complement strand
CTCTAAAGGCTTCCAACGCTATTGGAGGCACGTGGGGAAGCTGGCTGGTTGCAATTGGATTAGTTGGCTGGGCTTCTGCTGCAATGACCTGGGATACACCATATGAAGGGTTGCTGGCAATTCCAATCGGAAGCATTCTTTGGGCATTTGGATGGATTACACCAGGAACGACTGGGAGAGCTACTGGTGGCTGGTTTGGATGGATTGGGATGACTGGTGGGGTTATTTGGATTATCATAGGAATAATAGCGGTTATACTTTGGGCGATATTTAGAAAAGAAGGACTAATGAGAGAAGGTGCTAAAAGAGTATGGAAAGAAACTCTTGATCAGTTAAGGAAAATAAAAGGAGTAGGTAAATTCTTAACTGATACAGCATCAATAAAAAACCCTGTCTTTGAAAATGAATTGCCGCTTGAATTGAAAGATATGAGATATGAAATCTATGTGCTCATGAATTTTCTCCTTCGACATGATATTTTTAAAGCAAAGGCCGTAGCTACTGCTGAAATGAGGGACAAAATTATTGCGACTGAAAGCATCTTTGCAGGCAACTCTCCCACTGCGGAAGACATTCACCATAGTATGAAAGGTTGGATTGAAGGAAGTGATATTATTTATGATAATAATGAATGGAAATGGGGAGGGGGCTACGGATGGGGAAGAAACTATATTATTGTCTGTAAGATAATGGATCGTTTAAAAGTCATGTTGTCATCGGATCTCAGACAGCCTCCGAGTGATAGGGCTATACAGGACGCCATGGCAACTTTTAATGAAAAATTTACTGAGCACAGAGGACAAATGGAAATAGCTTATGGCAAATATTCATCTGCAGTAAGAAGGTACAAAGCAGTAAATAGAATTAGAGCAGAAAGATTAAGATTCTTAGATATGTATAATTTATTTGGAAAAATAAATAGAGGATATTTTTTCGCAAAGTTGCATGCAAAACCGGACTATTATACTTACGAAATTGACAAAGAAAGTGACAACAAACTTCATAGAAGCATAAATTGGAAAAAATTACAAAAGCATCATAGTGAAACGGCTGACGTAACTAATTATGAAGAAGGCAGTAACGAATATCTTTTGGAGCTGAATATGTTTGGTTACTGTGTAAGTGACATCAATGCAATAGAGATTGAAAGAAAAGACTTACCTTATATAAGAAGATTCAAATATTGGGATATAGTTTTCTTGCCAAAACCTACGACAGACTGGGACATACTTGATGATCCTCGACTATCAAATGAAGAGAAGGCAAAACTTACTAAAGATGCGAAAAAAGGTGTAGTGTTTTCAGATGTATTATCTCTCTCAGTAACTGAATGGAATTTCTTTGTTAGAGATATGATGAAAGGTTCTTTCCATCCATTCAGCAAAACTGTTGTTGATTATGAACAACTAATAAAAGAAGTTACTATAGACCTGACTAAAGCAGAATTCCATGGATTATTAGATCAAGACAAAGACATTGCATTCGATAGAGAAGCATTAAAGAATCCGGGTTCGTTCGTCTACTGGGGTAGGAAAAGGTTTTTTGACACTACCCAAGACAGTCTTAAAATTTTCCCAGCAAACCCGTATCCAATGGCACCAATAGAAGGAATATGGTCTTTTGTCAATAAATATGCGATGAGACTTGCAGGCAATTTGCAAGACACTGAAGCATACCTTGACAAGTACTTTAAAATGGAATACCAAGAATTAGAAAAAGTAGGAGGAGGTGAGAAAAAATGAATGAATTAGCAACTGCTGCTGACAAAGTTTTCAACAGAGGAATTGTCAAATTTTTACTTGATTCAGCTGAAATACTCGATCAACTCAGCACCTTCCTTGGGCATACTAATGATATTATAACAGATGATAAAAAACTGAGAAATTGGTCTTCCGAACACCGATGGTTGTCCTATATGAAAAAAAGACTTGAAGATGGTAAAAACGAACCAGAATCCATAGTGACAGAACTTATTAGTGAAACTAGCGAGGATGGTATTCCAAACATTCAATACATAGCCAAATTCAACAAGGAATTTGCACAGGATTTATTGCAGCATCAAAGAACTAGAAGTAAAGAATCCCAAGCGATTAGTGTTATTTCTAAATTAGCAGAAGATATTAGAACATTAATTTTGAATATTGATCATGTATATGAAAATTTAGCACTGATAGAAGATGGTGACTTTAAAAAAAGGATAAAACAAAGATTAGATTTAATTAGGAGATATTCACAAGAAATCGGTATTCTTGAACAGCATTTACAGGACCTTAATGAGTGGAACTTACATTTAAATGAGAATATATCATTCTTTGCCGAAAGATTGGAATTATACTTTACAGGTGGAATTGCCAGAGATAAAAGAAACATATCAGGTTTGGATAATTTTAGGGATGAAAAATTAAAGCAGAACACAATGTCTGATGATAATATAAAGAATTTCCTGCAACTTTCAAACGTTGATAAGCAAATGCAGTACATTGCATCCCTTATAATTTATTTACAAAGAGATGTAGACGTAAAAAAGGGAGATTGGCTTAGAAATGAAGCTACAAAGAAATTCGTCGCCAATATAGAGAAGATTGCCTCTGTTTTCAGAAAACAATTTAACAATGAATTGTCTGCAAATTTAGTTATTGCTAATAAGGATA
>JAHFJF010000020.1 GCA_023245975.1 archaeon | reverse complement strand
ATTAGAAAGTTCAACTATGCTAGCCAATCCAGTTCCATTAGTAGTAAATAACCTGCCACTAGCTGGTTCGCAGCCGCCCGAGCCTATGCACATTTTTCCATCTTCAATTTCTACTTCTCCGGTACTTACAGCATCGCAGCCGGTAGTAGAAGAGCCAACGCATAAGCTGTCATTTATAGCAACAGTATCCAAGACAAAAGTTCCACCGCGATAAGTCAAGTTGCCGGTAGTCAAGATATTGCCTAAAGTATCCAAGGTCAAGCCAAGCCCTGACTCATACCCTCCGCGAATAGTAAGCCCGGTAATATTTGTAACATTGAAAGCCTGCATAACCAAGTTAGTATCTCCAGGCACTTTGGGTATTATCTCGGATAGCCTATGGAACTGTGTTTGTGCAGATACAAATATAACAAATAATAATATCCCAAGTATTACAGCCAAGACAAATAACCCAATTCCACCTTTTTTGTTTAGATCCTTAAAAGAATCATCCATTACTTTACCCCTTTTAATGTCTAATTAATCAAGGCAGATTTATAATCTTTTTGTTAAAATTTGAAGGTTTTCATGAGAATTGAGTCCATTCCTAAAAATTAGCCTAATCTGTTTCGAAAGCGACTGCTTTTAGCTTCTAATCATTATTCTCTAAGCGTTTCCGTTCCTTAGCGAGCTCTTCCTGAAGGTAACTTTCGCTAGGGAGATATAGTTTATATTTAGAAGCAAATAACCGATTAGTTTCATTCAATAAAGTGTATTTGGCCATAGTTTCATTCTTGTCAGAGCATAGTATTAGCCCAACAGTAGGATTATCACTTTTAATCTTCTCTTCTTTCTCAAAATATCTGGCATAGAAATCCATTTGCCCAATATCTTGTGGCGTTAGCTTGCCAATCTTCAAGTCAATCAGCACAAAGCATTTCAGGATGAAGTTATAGAACACCAAATCAACATAGTAATTATCGCCATCTATGCTTATTCTTTTCTGCCTTGCAACGAAAGAAAAGCCCTTCCCTAATTCCAGCACAAAATCCTTTAGCTTGTCAATCAGTGCGCTTTCTATATCCTTTTCTAGATAAGATTTTTCCTCTTTCAAGCCAAGAAATTCAAGGAAATACTGGTCTTTGATAATATCCTTCGGTTCTTTGATGATTTGCCCTTTTTTAGATAATTCCTTTGTCTTTGCCTTATCCTTGCTTAGCGCAATTCGTTCATAGAATAAAGAGTTAATTTGCCTTTCAAGCTCCCGAGTGCTCCAATTATTATTGATTGCTTCTATAATATAGAAATCTCTGGCATTATTATTTTCGACCCTTAATAACAGCCTATAATGAGTCCATGACAATTCCCGACGCACTGCGTCGAGAATTTGAAATGTAGTATAAAACTGTCTAAAATACCATAGATTTGAGATATCAAAACCACGCCCATACTCTTTTGATAATCTAATAGACAGTTCCTTGATCAAGTATTTTCCATACTCGGCCTTGGCTTTTCCATTTTGCTCTTCTTCAACAATTATTTTTCCAATCTGCCAGTGCGCTATTACAATTTCAGAATTGACTGCATGATATGCCCTGCTTCTTGCTTCTTCTAGGATTAAGCGGATGCTATTGTATGCTTTCTTTATGCCGCCTTTTTCTAGGTTTTTCATTGTCTTGGCATTGCGGTAATTGTCGTTTATATCCATTGTCATTTATCCTCGGAAATAAAGGTATTTTATCGGAAAAAAGTTTAAGCTATAGAAAATTAAATAAAATCCCTGAGAAATTAGTATTAATTCAAGAAAATTCGTGGTAGCCTTTACACATTCTTAGTGGCTTATTAAGACTCTGCCAGAAGAATTAGCCTAAACTTTTCAATGACGGCCCTGCAAAAGCTTTATATAGAAATTATAGATACTTTGGTTTTATATAAGGGTAATACTTTATCATATAAATCCCCGAAAATGAATACACTAGCCAAGATTAAAAAAGAAGATTTAGAGTCAAAAACACTTTTCTTAGTTGAGAATAATCAATTTGTTGAAAAGGAAGTCCCAAGGGGGAAAAGATGCGATATGCACTGTCATGACAGGTATAATTGCAATCCAGATGGTTCTGTAATGTATACGGGAACTCCGTTTACAAAAGGCACCGGGTTTGGTGTCGGGTTTAGGGAAGGGTATGGCGAGCCTGAAGAGATATACCGCATTGCGAAAGCACGAGGCATGGATTTCGTCACGATTTCTTCACATAATAGCATTCAGGGTGCAATTGAGCTAATCGGGAAATATGAAGATGCATATGTCAGTGCAGAGTATGATGTAAAAGGATCTCCGGACGGGCATATTATCCATGTTATTGTTTCAGGCCATGAATTTACTGGTGAACCAAGAAGAGTCCACAAAAGGCTCCTAGTGGCAGCTCCCAAAGGCCACGATTATTTTATTAAAATGTGCCAGGATTTTGGCCTCTTCTATGGCCTTGCACATCCAGCATGGCTTGCTTCTCCGAAATTAGAGCTGAAACCGGAATATTTCCATTCATGGCTCGAAGCATTCAGCCATTGGGAAATAAATGGGAGCGTTCAATTGGAAAATAAGCTTGCAAAGCGTGCATTGGATATGTTTTTAGAGGACGGAAAAACTAAAAATGTTTATGCAGGAGGAGATTGCCACCATCTTCATCATGTCGGGATTACCTTTACAGAAACTTTAGACAGTAAAATAGAAACACCCAAAGAATTCTTGCATGCCGTTAAAAAAGGTGAGGTAGGCATAGGCAGCTATCAGAAAGGGGGTTTTTCAGAAAGATTCCATGGGCCATTGCATAACTTCATCGAAGATACCTTCCAAGGAGTAAAGCATTACCTTATCAGGGAGAACCATCTCAGGAAAAGGATATTGGTTTATAATCCTCTTTCATGGCCGATAATTGTCTTGAGTGTGGCTACTATACCTTATGTAATGACATTCTTGGAGTCTGTACAGACAGAGCATAGGACAAAGAAATTGGCTAAGGAATATTTCAATTACCTTGAATCATTGGAAACAAAACCTTTGGAAGAAAAAATAGAAGACATTCTTGAAGAAAAGCACGAAATTAGGAAACGGTATAAAGAGGCAAAAGATGCAATAGACGGAAAAAGCCTCATAACCCTGCCTGGAAGATGGGGCAGGCTTGTAATAAAATTGCTTAGCGGATTTAACGTCTTTAAAGCGGATTATAATTTCAGTTTGGATGATAAAAAAGAAGATACAAAGATGCTAGAAAAAAAGCAAGAATAAGTATTTTATAGCCTATACATGAGGAGGTTTAGATGGTATTGAGTATGGCTGAAATTAAAAAAGCAAAAGAAGATTTCGAAGCGGAATATTTCAAACCAGACTTAAAGAAATATGTTCCTTCTTGCACAATTTCAAGTCTTAGGGCAATGCAAGAGGATAGGAAAAAGAATTTCGAATTGAAAGAAGGAGATTCGCTTGAAGATCTTTGCTTGCATGCCAGTTTTGGAGCCAAGCCTCCTGAAAAATTTAAACTGCCAGAGGAATATCGTGGATTAAGGGTATTTTATACAAACATTGCCTATATACGACCGCCTGAAGATGGGGAAGAATTAGAAAATGGTAACAAAAGTTGAAGAAGCAAGTAAAATTAAAGAAGCATTCAAGAATGAATTTTCGAAATCACAGTATGGCAAATATGTAAGGGATTTTGGCAGGATCTCCACTTTGCGCGAGGCAATAAGCCAGTGGAATTTCAGGTTTGAGCTAAAAACTGATGAATCTTTGGAAGATCTATGCCTTAGGATATATCTTTCTAAGGATACGCCGTTGGGTTTAGGATTGCCGCCAGAATATAACGGGTTAAGGATTTTCTATAAAAAGACTGGCAGATTTGAGTCTTTATACTGAATAAGCACAAGTTTTATAATGATTTTTTACCTAATAGAATCGATGCCATTTGACATAATAATCGGCCGAGACCAGCAAGATGCAAAGATGTTCGGCAATCGTGGTGTAGTATTAATAGGCAAGGCTTACGTAAGAATGGGCAGGACTACTTCTCTTTCTAACAATATTTATCTTGATATTGCAAGAGGCCATGTTGTATATTTAGTAGGCAAACGCGGTTCTGGAAAATCTTATACAGCTGGAGCAATAGCAGAAGGCATAATGGATTTGCCGGATGATATAAGAAAAAACTTGTCTATGGTAATGTTTGATACTATGGGCGTGTATTGGACAATGAAATATCCTAATCAGAAAGATGAGGATTTATTGGATCAATGGGGATTAAAAGGAAAGGGCATGGATGTTAAAATCTATACGCCATATGGATTCTTTCAGAAATATAGGGATGATGGAATTCCAACAGATCATCCTTTCTCTATAAAAGCATCTGATTTGAACTCGCAAGATTGGATATTGTCTTTCGAATTGAAACAATCAGACCCTGTAGCCGTAGTAATAGAAAAAACAATCGGTGATTTCATTGACATGGAAAAGAATGATTACAATATAGATGAAATAATAGATTACATAAAAAGAGATGAATCTTTTTCTTTGGATGTAAGAAATCAGGCGATTAATAGATTCAGGATTGCTAAAAGGTGGGGTTTATTTAGCGATGATGGTATGGAGATAATGGATTTAGTAAAGCCGGGAGAAGTTACTATAATGGATTTGAGCCCATACGTAGCAACAGAAGGTGGCACTGGTGTAAAGGCTTTAGTTATTGGCTTGATTGGCATGCGTGTTTTCTCTCAAAGAATGCTCGCCAGAAAAGCTGAGGAATTGGATGCGATAAATGTAGGTTATTCTTATTTCCAGGTTGAAGAGGAGACCGGTAAGAAAGCACCATTACCGATTGTATGGCTATTTCTTGATGAAGCTCATGAATTTTTAAAATTAAAAGGAAAAACAGCAGCAACAGATGCACTAGTAATAATCATGCGTGAGGGAAGGCAGCCAGGAGTTTCTTTGATATTAGCATCTCAGCAGCCGGGAAAGATACATACCGATGTAATGTCACAATCAGATATCGTTATATCGCATAGACTTACTTCTAGACCGGATGTGGATGCATTGTCAACTATGTCTCAAAGCTATATGACGAAGTCATTGCCAAGGATGCTTGATGAATTGCCGCGAGTAAAGGGTTGTGCTTTATTGCTTGATGACAGTTCTGAAAGGTTTTATTCAATGCAGGTAAGGCCGAGATTTACATGGCATGGCGGGGCTGCCCCTACCGCAATCAAATACAGAAGAAAGCTGGAACTTGGATTATAATGTCGCCGAGATTAAACCTACTTGTTTTATATTCAAGAGATGTAGAACGTTTGCGTTATTTTTATGAAAATTTTTTAAAGTTTTCATTCGTGAAAGAAAAACATGGAAATGGCGCGGAACATTATTCCTGTCAATTAGGAGAATTAGTGCTCGAATTATATCCAACATCGAAAGAGAATACGCATACCACTAGGCTTGGTTTTGCAATTGAAGGGCTTGATGAATTAATAAAGAAATTAGATTGTGCATTTGTTCACAGATCTCCATTTGAAACTGATTATGGAAGATGTGCTATAATTCAAGACCCAGACGATAGATTCATCCATCTATACGAACATACCACTAAATTAAAAGAATAGATTTCGGCAGTATTTTTAAATCACCAATTATCATAATCAGATACGTTTTCTTCATAGCCACATGTGCAATGTATGCTAAGTCCAGTACCAAGACTTGTCGGTTCAAAGGTATAACTCCAACCGCCACCAATTGCGCCCCTCCTTCTTAAAGTATAAGGGCAATCATGCAAAAGAAATTTGCGGTATTTTTCCACATCTATGCCAGCGCCCATTTGGAGTCTGTCAGGAAGTTCCTGCTTCATAATCTCTTGTTTTCTTTTTTCAATCAATTCTTGCCTTGTTTTTTCATCTAATGACATCTTAATTCCTCACTGCATGCTTGACAATATCTAAATTACAGCTATTATCATGTGTCTTACACCAATAAAAACATTTCGATGCCAAAGATTTTTCCAAATATTTAGCACCGCATCTTTCGCATTCATAATATTTTTTTGTTGCCATTTTCACAAGAATTGTTTGTTATCAACATAAATCTTCATGCCGCGTTTTGTCAATTGATGGAAAAAAGGCTTTGATGGAACTACCACTTCAGGTGCCGTCACGCCAATTCCCTCATCGCCATCTATTATCCCTTTTAGTATCATTTGTGCCATGATGGATATTGTCATGCCAGTATCTACATTGGAGCCATAATCTTCCCAGCCATCAATTGTCTCAACCAGGCATCCTATTTCTATCAATCTTCGTTCCCCATTTTTTTCTCCAGTTACTTTAACCCAGACATCCTCGATTTCTTTGTAATCTTTTGGCCTTTCTATGTTTTTTAGCACTTCCCTGCTGAAATCTACCGGCACAAGTTCATTGCCATTTACCTTCAATGGTTTTTTAGAGCTGAAGCCAAGTTCAATTAATGTCTCTATTACCTTGAATGAATGCTCCGGGAATCCTGCCCAGTAATGCACATCTTTCAACCCCTTATTCCGGAAATAACGATAGAATGTGAATACCTCTGAATGTACGATGCAATATGTTTTTTGCATTCCTATCTTCATGAAGTTTTTGACGCCTTCGAATTCGCACACTTTAGATTTAGTTAATTTTCCATCTTTCATTATCACTGAGGGAGTTGTTACTTCATAAACGATGCTTTCAAATGAATATGGGAGGATGAATGTTTTCGGCTGTGAATCCCATGCAAATCCCAAATCAATTCTTTCTACAGAATCCATCTGGTTGACAGCATAAGCAGCCATGACATTAGATATGCCAGGTGTTGATCCGCATCCGAGCAATGCAATTAAGTTTCTCTTTCTGAATTCTTTGTCTAATTTATACTGCTTTACTGTCATCTCTTGCAACCCGCCTAAATCAAGGTAATGCATCTTTGCCAATAAGCAGGCTTTCATTGCTTCTATGTTTAGCCTTAGTTCTGCGCAGTTTAGTGTGATTCTAGCACCAGAAGATTTTAATGTTTTGGCAGTGGCTTTAATATTTGTTAGGTCTACGTAGGAGAATTTTGCCTTTTTATTTGTAAGGAGGTTTTTAATCCTTGCAGGATTCCTGCCGCATAATAAGACAGAATATCCAGAATTTAGTAAATCCCTTGAAGCAATGCTGCCTTCTTCGCCAGTTGCCCCCAATACCGCAAAATCAAATTTCACTGCCTATGCCTCTTATTCAAATAAATATATATCTTTCTCTTTGCCAGCTCATTGAAGAAGCTTTTGCTTGGCACGATTAGTTCCGGTGGGAAAACACCTCGCTTGTTTATCATCCCATTTGCAACCATCTGTGCCGCAATTGATGCTGGGGCTGCAGTATCCTTGTCATCTGTCTCGTTTATTCCGTGTACATATGCTTCCAATACTATTTTTTTCCTAGCTCCGGATTTTGTGCCAGTAACAATGACGCTTATTATCTCATATTGGTTTATCCTATCTGGGATTGCATTTGGAAGTTTCTTCAATATTCCCAATGAGACAAACTTTATCACAAACTCTTTTTCTTTTAGCTTTATTTTCTCTTCTGAAAGGAACCCCAATTCCTTAAGCATCTTTATTTTATTTACAAAATCATCATCAAATGCTATCTTGAATGAAACATTCTTTGCATGCAAGCTTGAAGGCAATGTTGCTATTTCTGAATGGATGGTGTATTGAGGCTTCTGCACGCCAACAGGCCCCGGGAATATGTAATCTTCCCTGCCAGAGATTGGCTCCAAAAATTTTAATTTCCCTTCCGTGAATATTGCAGGTTTCCAGGAAAACTCTTCAAAGATAGTCTGCAGTGAATAGGTATTAGACAATGGGGAAGTCTGCTTGTAGGTAGACTGGTCTTTTCCTCCGATTTTTATCTCTACATTCTCGACCTTGTCCAAAAAGCTGGAGCCGTATTTGGCAAGCACATTGGTTATGCCTGGAGCTGCGCCAATGCCGAGTACTGCGGTGAGATTTGCTTTCTTGAATTGATAATTTAATTTCAGCTGTTTCTTTGTATAATGGAAAAGGCCTCCAAGATCAACGTAATGGGATTTGGATTTCAGGCATGCTTTCATCACATTCAAGTTGAATTCGTGGTGGACAGCATGTATTACGACATCAATTCCCCTGAAAGCACTCGCCAATAATTTCGTATCAGAGACATTTGCATATCTTATCTTTACATTCTTCTTTCTCTTTGCAAGCTGTTTTAATCTTTTCAAATCCCTGCCAAGTAGGATTATTTCTCCGTCAAATGTTTTAAATAAATCATCAGCAATAAGCCTGCCAATTGCACCAAGGCCAAGAATGCCGATAGTTTTCATTTGTCAATTACCACCGTTTTTATATTTACAAACTCTTTGATTCCATAATGTGATAGTTCTCTCCCAAAGCCAGAGTTTTTTATTCCGCCAAATGGTAACCGCGGGTCAGATCTCACCATTCCATTTATGAAAACAGTTCCAGTTTGTATTTCTTTTGCTAGTTTTTCAGCCTTTTTTAGGTTTCTTGTCCAGATGCTTGCGCCTAAGCCAAATTCAGTATTATTTGCCACCTTGATAGCTTCCTTTTCATCCTTTACTATTATTATTGGTGCTATTGGCCCAAATGTTTCTTCTGTCAAGATTTTCATATCATCCTCTACATTAGTTATTATTCCAGGCATGAAGAAATTTCCCTTTAGCCTATATCCCCCATATAATATTTTAGCGCCTTTGCTCACAGCATCTTTTATTTGCAGTTCTAATGCATCAGCCAATTCTGGTTTTGCCAAAGGCCCGATGGTTGTATTTTCATTCATTGGGTTTCCGACTTTCAATAATTTTGCCTGTTCGACAAATAACTTTTCAAATTCTTTTGCAACTTCTTTAACAACAATAAATCTTTTTGCTGCTATACAGCTTTGGCCTGAGTTTATCATCCTGGCTTTAATGGCAGTTGCACAGCATGATTTTAGGTCCGCATCTTTTAGTACAATGTAAGGGTCGCTTCCACCAAGCTCAAGCACTAATTTTTTAAGATTCTTCCCAGAAAGCTCGGCAATTTTTTTCCCTGCCCCTACACTTCCGGTAAGGGAAACTCCGTTTATCAAGCCGTTTTCTATCAATTCCATGGCCGTATGAGAATCTATCAATAAGCTCTTGAAAACATTTTTCATTCCAGACTTATTGAATATTTCTTCAATAGTAGTTGAGCAAATAGGCACATTGCTTGCATGCTTCAATAAGCAGGTATTTCCAGCCGCTAATGCAGGAACAGCAAACCTGAATACTTGCCAAAAAGGGAAGTTCCATGGCATTATCCCAAGTATTATTCCTAAAGGCTCGAAAGAAACGTAGCTTTTTTTCATTTCTGTCTTTACTGTTTCATCTTTAAGCATTCTTTTAGAATTTTCAGCATAATATTCGCAAACCCATGCGCATTTCTCAATTTCTTTTATCGATTCTGCGATAGGCTTCCCCATTTCTGAAGTGATTATCTCTGCATATTCATTCTTGTTTCTTTTCAAGATAGAAGAAACATTTTTTAACAATTTAGCCTTATTGGCCCAAGGTTTTTTTTTCCATTCAAAGAAAGCACGTCTTGATTTTTCAATTTCTTTTTGGCAATCCTCATAGCTAAGCCTATTGAATTCTTTTATTACTCGCAGCGTGGCAGGATTAATAGATTTCATTTTTTTGGCAAGACCGGTGCAGGTGGCAGGTCCATCATAGATAACAGGCCTGGCTTAGCATTGAAAACCACTGGAACTAGGTTTACTGCGTGGTTTGTTGTTGTTATCTGTCCTGGAGGTACGTTTATTGTTTCTACAAGGTTAGGTACTCCTTTAATTTCAATCTTATTTTTATAATCTAAATTTGGGTCAACTCTTCCTAACTCTTCCAGGATAATCTTTGTCTTGCCTTTCATTACAGCATAGCAGCGATGATTGAACCCGGCGACCTTGCCTTTCTCAACTTTCATATAGCCTGGAACATCTATTGTATGGTCTGCAACAACCGGCTCCCTAGTCTCATAGACATTCGTTAATTTCCATTTTAATCCGGCAGCCAGCATATGCACGGATTCAGGCAGGCCAATATGCAATGGAAGCTGTTTTGCAGCAAGTTTTTTCTTGAACTCGCTGGCATCCATTCCGATTGCAATATTCTTTTGTATCGATGGGCCAAATGGCGAGAAATCAATCAGCCTAGTAATCTTTATAGAATAGACTTCCTGGCATATTCCAGAGATGAGCAACGGCATCAAGTCCATAGCAAATCCAGGATTTATGCCAGAACCAAGTATTGAAACATCATTTCTCTTTGCAGCAGAATCCATCTTTTTTGTTAAAGATGGATATTTGACAAATGGGTATCCCATCTCTTCAGCGATAGTTACTACATTCATTCCATTTTCAACAGCAGGCTTTATCTGTTCCCAGACTTGTGGAACATATGAAACAGC